>NZ_JABUMQ010000770.1:0-452 GCF_013336645.1 Myxococcus sp. CA039A
GGGCGCACTCGCGTTTGCAGCTTCCGACGCGATGATCGGCATCAGCGTGTTCGTCTTTCCGTTCACCGACCACGAGCTGGCGATCTGGTGGAGTTACGCCGCTGCGCAGCTGCTCATCAGCGCGGGATTGCTCACGCGCCGCACACCGCCGCCGCGCCGCGCTGCTGCATAAGTCCGTCCGACGTTTCTTCCGCTGCGGGAGCCCGATGCTGGAGACCCTCGACGCTGCCACCACGGCAGCCCGCTTGCCGTATGCCGCCTTGGCCGATGCCATCGCCCAGGTGTTGCGCGACGCGCGCGCAGGCCGTGCCCTGGCGCCGGCCCGCCTTGTGATGCCCGTGGCGGGCGGGGGCAGTCTGTTGCTGATGCCCGCGTCCAACGCCGACATCGCCATCACCAAGATGATCACCGTGCATCCGCACAACCCTGGGCAGGGCTTGCCGGCGATCCAC
>NZ_JABUMQ010000771.1:0-450 GCF_013336645.1 Myxococcus sp. CA039A
GCTCCGAACCGTTGACCGAATCGATCGCGCGCGCAGCCAAGTTGGCCGATGCCCCGGGCAGCGGCCCCGTGCTGCTACTCGACCATGGCGACAACTGCATGTCCGGCGGCACGTGCGACGACATGCACGTCCTGCACGAAGCGTTGCGGCAAGGCTTGAGCGGCATCGCTGTCGGGCCGGTGTGCGACCCGGAAGCCGTCGCGGCGATGATCGAGGCGGGCGAGGGTGCCACGGTCACGCTCCCGGTCGGCGACAAGGTGCCGCTTGTGCAGCTCGGCATCTACCCCGTGCCGCGCGCGCTGACGGGCAAGGTTGTCGCCATCAGCGACGGCGAATACACCATCACGGGGCCGACCTATACGGGCCAGCGCATCCGCATGGGCCGAACGGCGCTGCTCGACATCGGCGCGGCGCAGATCGTCGTCACGGAGACGCCGCAGGAGCATTGGG
>NZ_JABUMQ010000772.1:0-449 GCF_013336645.1 Myxococcus sp. CA039A
CATCACGCGCATCGTCGAGCAGAAAGACGCCAACGAAACGCAACTCGCCATCCATGAGGTGAACACCGGCATCCTGGTGTGCCCGACGGCCAAGCTCAAGAGCTGGCTCGCCACGCTCTCCAACGACAACGCGCAGGGCGAGTATTACCTGACCGACGTGATCGAGCGCGCCGCCAGCGAAGGCGTGCCGATCACGTCCGCCCACCCGCTGGCCGAGTGGGAAACGCTGGGCGTGAACAGCAAGGTGCAACTGGCGGAGCTGGAGCGCATTCACCAGCGCAACCTCGCGCAGCAACTGCTGGAAGACGGCGTGACGTTGATCGACCCGGCGCGCATCGACGTGCGCGGCAAGCTCACCTGCGGCCGCGACGTCGTGATCGACGTCAACTGCATCTTCGAGGGCGACGTCACGCTGGCTGACGGCGTGCGCATCGGCGCCCATACCGTGA
>NZ_JABUMQ010000773.1:0-449 GCF_013336645.1 Myxococcus sp. CA039A
GCAACGGCCTGCGCCCGGCACGCTGGATGCTGACCGCCGACCGCCACTTCCTGGTTGCCTCTGAAGCGGGCGTGTGGGAAGTGCCCACCGAGCGGGTGGTGCGCAAGGGCAAGCTCGGCCCCGGCGAAATGATCGCGATCGACCTCAAGCGCGGCGACCTGCTCGACTCCGATGCGGTCGACCGCATCAACCGCGGCCGCGCGCCCTACAAGCAGTGGCTGCAGCAGGGCGTGACCTACCTGCAGACCGAACTGATCGACCCGTCGCTGGTGGAAGAGCCGTTCGACGAAGCCACCCTGCGCAGCTACCACAAGCTGTACCAGCTCAGCAGCGAGGAAGTGGAGCAGGTGCTGCGGCCGCTGGCCGAGACCGAGCAGGAAGCCACCGGCTCGATGGGCGACGACACGCCGATGGCGGTGCTGAGCCAGCGCAGCCGCCCGCTGTACGAC
>NZ_JABUMQ010000774.1:0-448 GCF_013336645.1 Myxococcus sp. CA039A
GTAGATGCGCTCGGCCTGCTGCACCTGCTTGATGAAACCCAGCGCCTTGTAGGCGAACGGCAGTGCCTGCTCCGGGCGGCCCTGGCGCAGCTCGCCTTCGGCCGACCACATCTGGTCCAGCGCGGCCTTCAGCGTGGCGCGGGTCTGTGGGTCGAGCAGGGTCGTGGCCTCGGCATGGTCGTGGGTGTGGCCGTACTCCGACAGCACATCGGTGGCGCTGCCGAATACCGGCGGCGTATCGGCACTGGCCGCCTTGCCGCCGTGATCGTGGCCATGCGCGTCGTGCGCACCGGCCTCGGCGCCATGGTCGTGATCGTGATCGTGTTCGTCGTCGTGGCTGTCTGCGGTCGGCGCATCGCTGGTGGGCAGGTCGCTGGTCGGCGGTGGCTTCGGTGCACCTTCGCTTTCTTCGCCCAGGAACTGGCCATAGCGCAGGCGCAGGATGCGC
>NZ_JABUMQ010000775.1:0-446 GCF_013336645.1 Myxococcus sp. CA039A
TGTTCGGCTTGTTCGGATTATTGATTTCGTTTGTAAACAACGAGGTGCTGCTGTTTTTCGCCCAATTCGTCATGAAAAAGAAAACGGGCGGAGAGCCTGCGTCCACCAAAGGATGACTTTCCCGGATGTTTTGTAACAAAACTGTAATCTGTCTTTTATTTGATATTAATGTTGCCGGTCTATAATAAATATCGACCCCCTTTTTAATATATATCCCTTGACGGCCTGTAATCCAAACGATTACGGGTTATTTTTTTGCGCATAGGATAAAAAAAGGCTCCGCGGCTCGGCGTACCGGACCGGGAGTCTTTTCGTTTGCGTATCCTTAGAAGGAAGCAGCCAGCTTGGAAGCTTGGTTCAGTCCTTCTTCCACGATGGATTGTGCGCGATCTGGGAATTGATTGTGTCCTTCGATAACCGTTACTTCAATATCTTTGATTCCGAAG
>NZ_JABUMQ010000776.1:0-446 GCF_013336645.1 Myxococcus sp. CA039A
GGCGTTCGGCCCACAGTGGAAAGCCCAGGGGCGTCAGCGATGCAGGGCGCTGCATCGACATGCGTCGCGCGCCGATCCGGACCAGCACCTGGCGCAGCCCCGGCAGGTCGAGGCTGTCATGCAGCACTTCGCGTTCGGCGAGCGCCAGCAGCAGGTGCTCGGGGTCATGCTCGCGCAATACGTCATACAGCAGGCCCGCCGAGGCCTGCAGTTGGCGCAGCGATCGCGGCATGCCCCCCGGCAGGCTGGGTACCAGCAGGCCTGCGACGCGCGCGATGCCACGGAACTGGCGCCGCGCAAGCTCGCCCAGGTTCACCGCCGCACGCAGATCGTCCAGCAGCTGATCGGTGGTGAACAACGCATGCCATTGCGCCGCGTCCAGGTCGATCGCCTGCGCCGGTGCCAGCACCAGGCCGTGATCATTCACGGCATAGCCGATGCTGTTG
>NZ_JABUMQ010000777.1:0-446 GCF_013336645.1 Myxococcus sp. CA039A
CGAAGGCCTTGAACGAATTCGACGATTGGCTGCCGAAGCTGATGGAGCGGATTGGCGAAGAGGATTTGCTGATTTTGACCGCGGACCACGGGAACGATCCGGTTCATCACGGAACCGATCATACCCGGGAATATGTTCCGCTGCTGGTATACAACCCGGCTTTTCAATCGGCGGGATCGCTGGGCGTTCGTCATACGTTCGCCGATATTGCAGCTACGATTGACGATAATTTTAACCTGACCGCCGTGAAGAATGGAACAAGCTTTTTAAACGATTTACAATAAACGACGAAGATGAAGGGAGCGTGTTTGTTCATGGAACAAAACGCGTTGCTGCAAAATATTAAAGAGGCCGCGGAATATATCCGCAGCAAATATCCGATTGAACCAGAAATCGGTCTGGTGCTCGGCTCCGGACTGGGCGTGATCGCGGATATGGTGCAGGAT
>NZ_JABUMQ010000778.1:0-444 GCF_013336645.1 Myxococcus sp. CA039A
AGTTCATGCTGGTGGGCGTGGCCATCGTGCTGCCGACCATCGTCGGCTACACGATCTACTCGTACAAGGTGTTCCACGGCAAGGCGACGGAGTTGCGGTACTACTGAGTCAGCTACGAGCGCAGATACGTCCGCCCGGTGCTGTCTTGACGCTCGACTAGCCTCGCGGCCGGCGCTGCGACAGCACCCACAACATCGCGCCCACGGCTTCCGCCTGCGAGCGCGTGCAAGTCTTTTCAAACATGGCCCGCAGTTGCGAGCGTACGGTCGACCGAAGCGGTAGATCATCGACTGCCGATAGGCGACCATTTGCGCTACGCTTACGACCTCTCGCCCGACCTCGCCTTCATCGCCTTCTGCGTCACCTCATGCCTACCCTGCAACACGTCGACCTGCGCACGGACCCCGCCGCCCGCCCTTTTGTGAAGGACGAGACCGTCCACGT
>NZ_JABUMQ010000779.1:0-444 GCF_013336645.1 Myxococcus sp. CA039A
GCCCGCCGCCCACCACCGCCACCTTCTTCGCTTCCATGTCCGCCCTCCGTCGAGTCATGCCCGGGAAAATCCCGAGCACTCGACGACTCCACGAAAATGGGGGGCGAAAGGTTACAGGAGGCTCACCACCAGGACGCGGCGCGTCGTGCCGGGCAACGCACCGTACGGGCAGCCTGGATGCGCAAATTCCGCGAGCCAGGTGTCATCCCCTCGCGAGCCCTTTCCCCCGCGAATTCATCGCGAGTCGCCTGCACGGAAATCCCGGTTATGGTGCGGGCACTCAGGGCCGGTTGGAGTCACGCATGCGCCACGTCACCATCGCCGTCGTCGCGAGTCTGCTTCTCACGGGCTGCAGCAACTATTGGTGGGTTGCCCCACTGCTCCCCATCGACCGCTTCGACCACCCGAGCACCCGGTCCAACACCCAGCCCGTCTACAGGGAGC
>NZ_JABUMQ010000077.1:0-36088 GCF_013336645.1 Myxococcus sp. CA039A
GACGGGGCTGGGCCTGTCCATCTGTCTCACGCTGGTACAGGCCATGGGGGGCCGTATCGAGGTGAGCAGCGCGCAGGATTGGGGAAGCACCTTCCGCGTGGTGTTGCCGGCGCTCTCGGTCGGAACGGTCGCCGCGCCCGAATCGCCGGTGCTCGGCGCGGTGGTGCCGTCGTTGGTCCGCCGCAGGCTCCTGCTCATCGATGACGAGCCGTCCGTGGGCAACTCGGTGAGCCGGCTGGTGCGCGACGTGTATGAGGTCCACGCGGTGCAGGACGCACGCGAGGCGTTGCGACGGCTGTCCACGGGCGAGCGATTCGATGCCATCCTGTGTGACTTGATGATGCCGGGCATGAGCGGAATGGACTTCGTGGTGGAGCTGGAGCGACTGGCGCCCGAGCTGGTGCTGCGCACGGGATTGATGACGGGTGGGGCCTTCACCGCGCAGGCGCGCGAGTTCGTGGGCCGCCATTCGAGAGGGCTGTTGGAGAAGCCCTTCGAGCGCGAGCGCCTGTGCACCTTCGTGGAGCACCTCTTTCCATGAAGAGGGCGACGCGGCGGAACCTGGGCCTTGGCCTGGTCGTGGTGCTGGTGGGCGTGGTGCTGGTGGGCATGGACTGGCTGCGCGGCCTGTCGTTCGTCGTTCGCGCCGCGGGGATGGAGGGCTCGGTTCCAGAGGTCGTGGCCCGATGGCGCACCGGGCCCTTCGAGGTCAGCGAGCTGACTGTCCCCACGCGCCACGGGGACGTGCGTGCGCGGCTGTATCGGCCACGGGAGGTCCGAGGGCGCACGGTGGTGTTGACCTCGGGCGTCCATGCCGACGGCATCGACGAGCCCCGGCTGGTGAAGCTGGCCAAAGACCTGGCCACGGGCGGGCAGACGGTCCTCACCCCCGAGCCGCCGGACCTCCTGCGCTACGAAATCACCGCGCGCCTTCCCGACATCATCGAGGACGCGGCCCTGTGGACCGCCGCCCGCGAGGACCTGGCGCCTGGCGGGAAGGTGGACCTGTTCGGCATCAGCTTCGCGGGAGGGCTCTCCGTGGTGGCGGCGGGGCGGCCCGCGTTGCGAGACAAGGTCGCCTCCACGCTCTCTTTCGGAGGACATGGAGACCTGCCCCGGGTGCTGGCCTTCCTGTGCAGCGGGGTGTTGCCGGACGGTTCCCATCTGGCGCCGCATGACTATGGCGTGGTCATCATCCTGCTCAACGTCGCGGACCGACTGGTGCCACCGGAGCAGGTGGAGCCCCTGCGCGAGGGCATCCGGACCTTCCTGCGCGCTTCACACCAGACGCAGAAGGACCAGAAGCTGGCGGAAGTGACCTTCGCCCACGCGCGGGTGCTGGAGACCCGCATGCCCGAGCCGGCGTCGAAGCTGATGGGGTACGTGAATACGCGGAACGTGGCGGCGCTGGGGCCCCTGCTGCTGCCGCTCGTCCGGGACTTCGCCGCGGACCCGTCGATGTCGCCGGGGAGGTCTCCCGCGCCTGCCTCGCCCGTGTATCTGCTCCATGGCGCGGGGGACACGGTGATTCCAGCCATGGAGTCCGTGCTGCTGGCGGACTCATTGCGCCCCTACACGGAGGTGCACCAGCTCTCCACGCCGCTCATCAGCCATGCGGAGGTGGACCGGAAGGCGGGGGCGGCGGACGTGGTCCGGATGGTGGGCTTCTGGTCGAGCCTGCTGGACGAGTGAGGCAGTCCCCGCTCCCGACCGACCGCCGGGCGAGCACCCAGGCGTCATCCAGCGGACAGCGCGGTGCGGGCATGGCTTCCGGAATGAAACGCCGGATACATTGTCTCGCGCCATGAGCGTCAGTCTCCGTGACGTCCTCACAGGTGAGGACGTGTTCGGCTACATCCATCGGGTTCAAGGTTCATTCGACTCGCGTCTCTTCCAGCGGATTCTCGGCGCAGCCAATGCGTTCAAGGAGGGTGACGAGGCCCTCGGCATCGCCGCTGCCGACGAGGACTCCCGGGCGAATGCCCGTGCGCTGCTGGCTCGCACGCGGCTGGGCGACCTGCATTCGCACCCTCCCTTCGAGGACCGGCTCCACGCCTTCATGATGGAGGCCCTGGATGTCGAGGAGCTCCAGCGGTTGGAGGACTGGACGCTGGGGCAGCTCAAGGCGTACCTGCTCTCGGCCGACGAGGCGGATGTCCGAGGCATCCTGGGGGGCCTGGGCAGCGACGTCATCGCGTGTGTCGTGAAGCTGATGAGCGACGCGGAGCTCAAGGCAGTGGGCTCGCGCATCTTCCATCCGTTGCCGGGCAGCAACCTGGGCGCGAAGGGATATCTGGGTGCGCGGCTCCAGCCGAACTCGCCCACGGACCACCCGGACGACATCCGCTGGCAGGTGTTCAACGGCTGGTCCTTCGCGGTGGGCGATGTGGTGCTCGGGACGAATCCCGTGTCTTCCGCGCCGGAGTCCGTGGCGGCGGTGGAGGCGGCGCTGCACGACCTCCTCGTCACCTTCGGACTGACGGAGGTGATGCCTCACTGCGTGCTCTCGCACATCGACGTGCAGGCGAAGGTGGAGGCGCTGCGGCCTGGCACCACGGGCATCTGGTTCCAGAGCCTTGCGGGCAACGAGGCGGCGAATCGGACCTTCGACGTCACGCTGGAGAAGATGGCGGAGCATGCGGCGAGCCGGACGGGGCGATACGGGCTCTACTTCGAGACGGGGCAGGGCGCGGACGCGACGAACGGGCACCACTTCGGTTGTGACATGCTGGTGCATGAGTCCCGCAAGTACGGCTTCGCCCGGGCGCTGAAGGCGCGGGTGTCGCTGGCGCAGCTCGGAGCGGGACGGACGCCCGCGCCGTGGGTTCATGTGAATGACGTGGCGGGGTTCATCGGTCCGGAGGTGTTCCGCACCCGGGAGCAGCTCGTGCGCTGCTGCCTGGAGGACATCGTCATGGGCAAGCTGCACGGGCTGATGATTGGCCTGGATGTGTGCTCGACGTTGCACATGGACGTGTCGCTGGACGACCTGACCTGGTGTCTGGAGCAGGTGGTGGAGGCCGCGCCCGGTTATCTGATGGCGTTGCCCACGCGCAATGACCCGATGCTCAGCTACCTGACGACGAGCTTCCAGGACCACGTGCGGCTGCGCGAGAAGCGGGGCCTCAAGGTCGACGACCGGATGTGGGCCTTCTTCCAGTCGCTCGGGGTCATCGATGAAGCGGGGCGACCCACCGAGCACTTCGGAGACCCGGCCTGGGTCTATCTCCAATATCGCCGCCGCAAGGGGGATGAGCGCTCGGACGCGAGCATCCTGGAGGAGGCGCGCTCGGAGATGGCGGCGGTGCGTGAGCGGGGCGTTCCGCTGGCCGTGGGACATGGCGAGACGCCGTGGGAGCTGGAGCCGTCGCTGGAGCGAGAGCTGCGTGCCCTGTACGAAGACGCGAAGGTGGGGCTCTGGTCGGAGCTGACGGACTCGGTGGTGGCGGGGATTCCCGAGGCGGTGATGTTGCGCACGTGCGCGGAGGACCGTCGCGACTACATCCTGCATCCGCCGTCGGGAGAGCGGCTGGACTCGGCCTCCGAGCTGGCGGTCCGGATGCTGCGGCTGAGGCACGAGGGCCGCTGGGATGCGCAGATACTCATCTCGGACGGACTGGATGCACGCTCGCTGATGGATGAGGGGCACCTGCACCCGTTCCTGACGGAGCTGAGGCGTGAGCTGGACGCGGCGGGGTGGAAGGTGGCACCGGAGCACCTGGTGCTGAAGCACGGGCGCGTGCGAGCCGGGTATCAGGTGGGCGAGTTGTTGTTCGGTGACGCGGAAGAACGCGCGCCACGAGCACTCATCCACGTCATCGGCGAGCGGCCGGGCTCAGGGCACCATGCCTTCTCCGCGTACCTGACGGCGCCCTCCGCGACCACCTGGGGGCGACAGGGCAGGGCGGACCACGACATCACCCGGCTCATCGCGGGCATCTCCGATACCAGCGTGCGCCCGGAGGCCGCGGCACGCGAGGCGGTGAGCCTCCTCGCGGAGCTGACCGCCACGACGCGGATGAAGCCCCTCGCCGAGGGCGGAGTGACGGAGCTGCGAGCGGTGCCTCAGCTGAGAGCGGAGCCTGAGCTGGCTCATCGCTGAGTCAGGCGAGTCCCCGATACGCGCGTGCTTTGGGGCCCGGGAGCCCTGTGTCAGCGATACATGAGCGCCATCGAGTCCATGCGCGCCGACTGGCCCGGGGTGAACTCGGACATGCACGCGTCATCGACGTAGCCCATGTAGTTTCGGACCGGGTCGAGCCCCATGTCGGTCGGACACGAGTCGCCACCCACCACGCACGTGTACGTCGGCTTGGATCGAGACGTGTCGCTCACGCCGTCGTCCGTCGTGCAGCCCGCCATGGTGTGCAGCAGGCCCAGCCAGTGACCCACCTCGTGCACGGCCGTATCTCCGAGGGCGTACGGCGACGCGGTGCCCCCGGGCAGCACCGCATTCAACAACACGACGCCGTCACTGAGCGGCGTACCGGCGACACCCCACGGAAACGTGGCCCACGCGAGGAGGCCGCCCCCTGGATTCGCCAGGTACAGGTTCAGGGACTCCTTACCACCCTGGTGCAGCGCGTTCTTCGCAGCCGCTTCCGCCGCGCTGCCGGGTGCCATCACGTACCAGGTGGCGTTCGTCGTCCGCGTCACCGACATCAGGTCGAACCAGAAGGGCGTGGCGCCATAGGCCGCACGCAGGACTTCGAGCTGCGCGAGAATCGTCGCCAGCGGGACGTCCCCATTGGCGACGCCCGTGCCCCGGCGAATGACGTGTACATAGGTCGGCACCCGCACCGAGCCCGGCAGCCGCATCGCGCTCACGCCGCCTCGGTTCGACTCCTGGGCCACCCGTGTCAGCGTCTCCTCCGAGGGCTCCTCCGTCCCGCATCGCGAAGCGGTGACGTCGGCCTCCAGCGGCTCGGGTCCACCGCCGCAGCCCCAGGCCACCAGGCTCACCAGGACGATTGCCTTCGCGATGCTTCGCTCCATGACCTGCCTCCCCGCTTCGTGAATGCAACGGATGCGTCACCGCAGTGGCTCGAAATCAGGCGCTCTCCGACATCATTGTAAAACGAGTTGGCCTGCGCCAGGGGCGGCGGCACCCCAGGGGAGAAGGCGCTCAATCGTTCACGAGTGGGCAAGCGGGGCACGAGGGCGGCATAGACTGGGCGCGACCGCTCACCGAAAGGGCCTCCCGTGCGCCGCCCCCTCGTCGTCCTCTGCTTCGTGCTCGTGGCCGGCTGCGCTTCGACGCAAAAAACCGCGCTCACCTCGGGGACGGACGCGGAGGTGAAGGCGCCGGACAAGCCTCCGTTCCTCAATCCCGCGGAGATCGTGAAGCGGATGGAGGCGTCCCCGGTGTCGTACAACATCGAGGGAAAGGACTCGCCTCCCGGGGGCTGGGCGGATCAGCTCTGGCCGCAGCGGGTGCCCTCGCGCGAGGCCCCTCGCGTGGTGACGGAGCAGGGCGAGTTCGTCATCCTCGACTGGCCCGAGCACCCGGAGGCGCGGGCGTTGCTCGACGAGGCGGAGCCTCACTTCCAGGCGAAGCGCTACGCGGAGGCGGCGAAGCTGTACGAGCAGGCCACGCGCGTGTGCCCGGACTGCTATCTCGCGTGGAACTTCCGGGGAGACGCGGCGTACTTCGCGGGCGACGCGGCCACCGCGCTGGAGCACTACCAGAAGGCGACCCGCATCAACCCGAATGACCACCGCTCGTGGTTCTTCCTGGGCAACGCGTTCGCGCGGCTGGGGCGCTTCGATGAGGCCCTGGACTCCTGGGCGTGGTGCCTGGTCCTCAACCCGCGCTACCCCATCATCCGGCAGTTCTTCCGCGCCAACGCCGGACTGGGGCTCGTCGTCCGTGAGGATGCCATCGTCCCCCGAGGCTACGCCGAGCGGGCCGGCCAGGGCGTCACCGTCCAGTTCGATCCGGACCACGACCCGTCCTGGCTCGCCTTCGCCAACTGCAAGGCGCTGTGGCTGGGCGAGCCCGCGCACCGTCAGGAGATGACCGGCACCGAGAAGGAGCACTACACGACGGTGGAGGAGATGGAATGCCTGGGCTCGGCGCTCATCGTCCACGCGGGTCAGAAGCAGAAGGGCGAGACGGAGCGCTCCGACCCCACGCTGGACCGCCTGGCCTCCATCACCGATGACGGCATGCTGATGCAGGCGGTGCTCTTCGAGGTGGGGGCTCGAATCCACCCCCAGGTCGTCCTCACCTTGGACGAGGACGTCCGGCAGCGCCTCAAGGCGTATGTGCTCAAACACGTCCTGGTGCCGGCGTCCGCCGTGGGAGGCTACGACTTGTGACGGACGCGCGGCGAGCCCAGGTCAGCGAGGCAGCTTGAAGCGGAGGGTGAAGACGTAGGAGACGCTCTGCGGGCGCCCCTGGAAGGTCACCGGGCTGTAGCGCCGGTGGTGCAGTGCATCCAGCACCTCCTCGTCCATGTGCGCCAGGCCCTTGATGATGCGGCAGTCGCGCACGTCTCCCTCGCGGGTCACGACGCACTTGGCGATGACGGTCCCCTCCACGCGGGCCATGCGGGCCTGCTCGGTGTACTCGAGCGGAGGGCCTCCCATGAGCACGGGCTGCGTCATGCCCTGTCCGAACGGGAGCACCTCTTCGCCCGTGCCGTCGCCGACGCCATTCGGCAGGCCAGGGATGAATGCCACGCCGGTGATGTTGCTGGTCGGATCTCCGTCCGGGTGGCCCCCCGGCACACCATCACCCGGAGGCACCACCTCGTCGGTATCCGAGGGGTTCGCCGCCGGCTCCGGCTCGACCGGCTGAGGGTCCGCCGGAAGCGGGTTGATCTGCGTGGGCATCGTGGTGCGCTTGGGCTTGGTCCGCTTCGGCTGCACGGCCTGCTTCGGCTGGGTCGGGGCCGTGTACCCCTTGGCCACCTGCCTACCCTGGTACAGCGTGAGGATGGGGTCCTTCTCGGGCTCCGGGGGAAGCTCCGCGGGACGGGCGGAGATGACGAGTACCGCGCCGAACAACCCCGCGTGGACGGCCACGGACCACCACAACCCCAGGCCCAACCGCCCTGCTCGCTGCCGCTCGATGACCGACTTGAACACGGAAGCCTCCTCCCACCGACGGGCGCTCCCGGAGTCCACCGCACCACACGGTGGTTCTCCGGCGTGGGCAGTTGGCTTGGAGCGCCCCGTCCACGCAGGACTCAACCTACGGAGTCCACGACGTGGGATGGCCGGAGGCTGGCCATCTCTTCGTCACGGTTCGGTCATGAGGCGGAGACCTCCATCCGGTAGCCCACCCCGCGAAGGGTGTGGATGGTGAAGCCCGACGCGCTCGTCCAGCCGAGCTTCTTCTTCAGGCTGGAGACGAAGTTGTCCACCGTGCGCGGGTCCACCACCACGTCGCGGCCCCACACCGCGTCCAGGATTTCTCCTCGGGGCAACGCGCGCTCGCGGTGGCGCAGCAGATAGGCGAGCAGGTCGAACTCCGTGCGCGTCAGCTCCACGCCCACGCCGTCCGGCTTCGTCACGGTGCGGCGGCCCATGTCCAGCGTGTAGCCGCCGAACGTCGACACCTGGGTCGGCGCGACGCCCGCACGGCGCACCAGCGCGCCCACGCGCGCGAGCAGCTCCCTCAACCGGTAGGGCTTGGTGAGGTAGTCCTGCGCCCCCGCGTCGAAGCCCCGGACGATGTCGTCCTCGAGCGAACGCGCGGTGAGCATCATCACCAGGCTCTTGACGCCTTGCGCGCGCAGGCGGCGACAGAAGCTGTAGCCGTCTTCGCCCGGGAGCATCACGTCCAGGATGAGCAGGTCGAACTCGCGCTGACGCAAGAGCGGCTCCGCGTCGCGGGTACTCGGGGCCTCGGAGACGTCGTAGCCCTCGTCCAGCAGGTTGTCCCGGAGCCCTACGCGCAGGTGCGCATCGTCCTCGACGATGAGGATGGTGGGACGGGTGGAGGAGGGTGGGGTGGAGGTGGTCATCGACGCGGCTCGTGGAAGGTCAGCGCGAACGTGGTCCCCTCGGGCGTGGAGGAGGCCACCTGGATATCGCCATGGTGCAGCTTCATGATTTTCCGGCACAGCGCCAAGCCTAGCCCGCTGCCGTGGACCTCCTGCCCGGGAGGCATCAAACGATAGAAGTCCTGGAAGACGTTCTCCCATTCGGACTCGGGGATGCCCACGCCGTTGTCGCGGAAGAGCATCGTGCAGCCGTGGCCTTCGAACACGCGGGCACTGACGGAGATGCGCACGGGGCTGCGCTGGTTGTAGGCGCACGCGTTGCGGCCCAGGTTGGAGAACAGCAGGCGCAAGAGCGACGGGTCCGCCTCCAGCTCCGCGTCGTCCATGTCGGTGGTCAGCTCCACCGGCACGGAGGTGGCCGACGCCAGGTCGTCCCGCAGCGGGTTGACCAGCTCCTCCAGGCGCACGCGTGAGGCGCGCAGCGTCCAGCGGCCCTTGTCGATGCGGTTGAACGACAGGATGTTCTCCACCAGGAAGTGGAGGCCGTCGGCGGCCTGGACGATGCGGGCCGGGTAGTCGCGCATCTCGGGCGCATGGGTCAGCTTGCGCTCCAGCGTCTCGCCGAGCAGTCGGATGGAGGCCAGCGGCGTGCGCAGCTCGTGCGAGACGGTGGCCACGAAGTCGCTCTTGAGCTCCAGGAAGCGGTACTTGCGCTGCTGCGCCACCAGCGCCAGCGCGACGATGGCCGCCGCCAGCGCACCGCACACGGCTACCAGCAACGTCTTCAGGCCATAGCGCGCCTCGATGTTGGCCTCCACGCGCGCCCACTCGGGCAGCTCCACGAGCAGCATGAGCTCCCGTGCCGGCATCGCCGAGCGTCCCCCCACCAGCCGCATCTGTCCGTCCGACTCGAAGAGCCCGCGCGTGCGCATGTCCTGGGCGATGGGGACCAGCAGCGCCGCGATGTCCACGGAGATGCCGTACAGCACCTCTCCGCGAGGCTCCACGTACCACTGCTCTCCCAGCAGGGTCGGCTCCACCAGCTCCGGGGGCATCACCAGCATGCCGGCGCCCGCCTCGCGCGAGCGCTCCAGGAAGTCGCGCGTGGGCTCTCCCAGCGCGCGGCTCAGCCGGAGGATGCGGGACTGGAGGAAGTCGAAGTCGGCCTGCGAGAAGTGGGAGCGCTCGCGCAGCAAGTCGCGTTGCAGCCCCGCCCCCCGGCTGATGCCGCCGAACTCCTCAGGAAGTCCCTCGCGCAGCAGGGCCCGGATGAGCGGCGTGGTGGCGGGGCCGCGCTGCAGGTGCTCCACCGCGAGCAACAGGAAGGGCAGCTCCTGCTCGACGGGCAGCGTCTGGCGGGTGTGGTGCCGCAGGAACTCCTCCACCAGCGCCGTGGCGCGCGACGTCTGGCCCGCGAGGAGGGCGGCCTCGGCCGCGCGCAGTCGCGTGAGCCGGGGCTCCCAGGTGCCTCCCAGGGCGGCGCCACCCCGGACGTGGTCCGAGAGCATCTCGTAGAGGGCGCGCGCGGGCATGTCCTGGCCCGGCAGGGGGTGGATGAGGCGCGGCAGGAACTGGTGGCCGCGGAACTGGAGGTAGAAGCCCTCGCCCGGAGCCAGCGGGTTGTCCACGGCGGCGTGGATGGCGGCGATCTGCTCCTCGAGCTGGCGGGCCAGGATTTGTCGCAGGGTCTCCGTGGCGGCGTGCGCCAGGGCGTCGCGGCGGGAGCGGACCTGCTCGTGCGCGTCCTCGCGCTCGCGCGTGAAGATGCGTTGAAGGCTCACCAGCCCCCAACCGAGGGCGAGGAGCCCACAACCCAGGGCCACGAGCGTGGGAAGGAGCCTGCGCAACATGCGATTCGCTGATTGTGACTATCGCACAGGAGGGTGCCCCAGGAGACCTTTCGCATCGCCCCCGGGGGCTGACGAGTGTCCCAGGTCAGCGGACGGGCAGCCTCGCGGTCCACGGGAAGACAGCGGGAGCAGGGGGGGACTGGCCGCCAGGGCAAGAGGGTGCCGAGGTTCAGCCGTGGGCCCGGGTGTCCACGCGGGCCTCAACTGAGGGAGGTCCGCCCATGCACTTTCCCCTGTCACGGCTGTCCCCCGCTGGGCCGGTGGTGCTGTGGGGAGGAGAGCTTCCCTCCGGGGGGCTCAAGTACCTGACGTTTTCGCGCTACCTGGAGTCGATGCCCGAGGGAGCCTGCGGGCTGGTGGAGTTGTCGGGTTCCTCGTCCTCGCTCGCGCTGGACGCGCTGGGCAAGGAGCGCGGGCTGCCGGTGCTCGCGCTCACGGATACGGCGGGCGCCGCCTACCTGCGAGGGCAGGGGTTCGGTGGCGAGGTGCGCACCGTGCGGCGGCTCTCCGAGGCCTGGGAGGTGGCCCTGGGCTACGAGCGACAGGGCTGGTGCTGGCCGCGCCAGCTCTCCAATGGCGCGCTCGTGGGCTGCGTGGAGGGCTGGGCCTCGGAGCTGCGCGACTTCGTGCGCGAGGCGTATCCCTCCGTGCGGCTGGTGGTGAGCGGCTTCGGCACCGGCGCCACGGTGGTGGGGCTGCACCGGGCCTTCACGCCGGAGGGCTACGACGTGGTGGGGCTGCAGCCCTCACTGGGCGCCCCGCTGCCGGGCTGGCGGCGGTGGATGGAGCAGAACCTGGGCGAGGCCGACCTCTTCCACCCCCACCGGGAGGAAGTGGTGCTGGAGACGGCCGGACCCAAGCACTCGGATGGCCTCGCCGCGCTCCTCACGTACGCGCGCGCCGAGGCCCGGCCGGACGAGGTCCTCGTCATCTCCCACAACGCCCGCCCTCCGTTCGGCTGAAGCACGCCTTTCCCCCTCGCGCAACTGCCTCCCGCAAGCACGCCTTCTCCGTATTTTCAGCAAGCAAAGAAGTTTATTCTTGATTTGCTGGCGGGAACGGCGGGTGAGTTAAGGGGGGGCTATTGTGTTGATAACAAAATAATCCTTAACCTCTGGACGCCCTGGCCGAGCAGGCGTCCGACGGCGTGGGGCCCTCAACACCACCCGAAAGAGGTCGTCGTTCATGAAGCGTCTTTGGATGGGCACGGTGAGCGCCGTGCTCGCCGTGCTGATGTGGTCCCCGCAGGCTCATGCGAGGCAGGCCGCGGTTGATGCCTTCCTCCTCACGCCGGCGGATCGCTCCCTGCCTCAGTCCGCCGCGTCGGCGTCCCAGCGCGGACTGCGCATCAACAGCGTGGAAGGTCGTCTCGGCGTACCGACCTTCGTTTTCAGTGAGCGCTCCCTGAGCGCGGGTCCCCAGGCGAAGGCCTCGCGCCCGCTGACGCAGGCCAGCGCGAACACCGCGGCGCGTGAGCACCTGCGGAGCGTGGCGGACCTGTACCGCCTGAACGCCTCCGAGGTGAACAGCGCGGAGCTGCGCCAGGTGCACATGCCCAAGGGGGGCGAGGGCGCGGTGGTCGCGACCTACGGCCGCCGGGTCAATGGC
The DNA here is from genome assembly GCF_013336645.1 of Myxococcus sp. CA039A. Lineage (NCBI taxonomy): Bacteria > Pseudomonadati > Myxococcota > Myxococcia > Myxococcales > Myxococcaceae > Myxococcus > Myxococcus sp. CA039A. The sequence continues at coordinate 11,411 of NZ_JABUMQ010000077.1, forward strand.
ATCGAGGTGTTCCGCAACGAGGTCAAGGTCGTCATGGACGCCAGCCAGCAGCTGGTGGCCATCTCCGGCTACCTGCAGCCGCGTCAGCAGGACGACGAGAAGAACGCCCAGGCGTCGGCCTTCCGCGTCTCGGCGCCGCAGGCCATCTCCCGCGCGTTCCAGGACCTGACGGGCGCTCAGCTCGACGCCCGGGCGCTGGTGCCCGCGGGCGCGAAGGGTGACTACAGCCACTACACGGTGGACTCCCGCCAGTTGTCGACGCACGGCTTTGGTGAGGCGCCGCGCTCGAAGAAGGTCCTCTTCCCGATGCCCGACGGCCTGGTGCCGGCGTACTACGTGGAAGTCAACGCGGGCCCGGAGAGCAACCCGGACGCCTCCTACACCGCCTACGTCATCGACGCGCGCGACGGTTCGCTGCTGCTCAAGCACAACCTGACCGTGTCGGAGCAGTTCAGTTACCGCGTGTGGGCGGACCCGGCGAGCAAGCTGCCCTACGACGGTCCCCAGGGCACCGAGGCCACGCCGCACCCCACGGGCACCCCGGATGGCTATCAGGCGCCCCTGAACATCCCGGCCAACCTGGTGACGCTGCAGAACTTCCCGTTCAGCCGCAATGACCCGTGGCTGCCGGCGAACGCGACGGTGACGACGGGTAACAACGTCGATGCGTACGCGGACCTCGGTGGTGGCGACGGCTTCCAGCCGGGCTTCGACCTGCGTGCGCCGCTGAGCGACGCGGCGGGCCGCGGGTTCGACTACACGTTCGATTTGACGAAGTCGCCCGCCGCGAACCAGACGCAGCGTCTGGCCGCCGTGGTGAACCTGTTCTACATCACCAACTTCCTGCACGACTGGTTCTACGACGCGGGCTTCGACGAGGCCTCCGGCAACGCCCAGTTGAGCAACTTCGGGCGGGGTGGCCTGGAGAACGACAGCCTTCGCGTGGAGGCGCAGGACTCCGGTGGCCGTAACAACGCCAACATGGCGACTCCGGCCGACGGCGCCCGTCCTCGCATGCAGCAGTACGTCTTCGACGGCGTGGCGGAACTCACGGTGAGCGAGCCGGCGCCCCTGGCGCGCGGCTACCTCTCGTACACCGCGTCCTTCGGGCCGACGGTCTTCAACCTCGAGGGTGATTTCGCGCTGCCCCCCACGGGGCCGGACGAGGCGACGACGCTGGCCTACCGGATTGGCTGCGCGAATGACACTGGCGCCGACCCGTACGGTGGCACGACGCCGTTCACCGGTAAGATCGCGCTCATCGAGCGCGGCACCTGCTCCTTCGCCTACAAGGTCCTCAACGCCCAGCGCGCGGGCGCCATCGGCGTCTTCATCACCAACAGCGCCGCGGGTGCTCTGGGGCCCATGGGCGCCAGTGGTGTCGCCGCTGTCGACCGCGCCATCACCATCCCTTCGCTGTTGGTGACCAAGCCGGACGGTGACGCCTGGCGGACGGCGCTGGCCACGGCGCCTGTCAAGGGCCGCCTCCGCCGCAACGCGGACCTCGACCGCGATGGCACGCTCGACAACGAGATCGTCGCGCACGAGTGGGGGCACTACATCTCCAACCGCCTCGTCGGTAACGGCTCGGGTCTGACGAACAACCAGGGCGGCTCCATGGGCGAGGGCTGGGGTGACTTCCACGCCATGCTGTTGTCGGTGCGCGCCGAGGACGTGACCCGGACCGGCAACAACCAGTGGCAGGGCACCTACGGCATGGCCGGCTACACCCAGAGCGGTGGTCGCAACCAGGGCTACTACTTCGGCATCCGCCGCGTTCCGTACAGCACGAACATGGCCAAGAACGGCCTGACGCTCCGCCACATGGCGGACGGCACGGCCATTCCGACCACCCACCCGACCAACGGGGGCGGGAACAACGCGGAGGTCCACAACTCGGGCGAGGTCTGGGCCTCGATGTTGTGGGAGTGCTACGCGAGCCTGTTGAACGCCCATCCGTTCCAGGAGGCACAGGACCGGATGAAGCGCTACCTGGTGGCCGCCTACAAGGCCACGCCGGTCAGCCCCACCTTCCTGGAGGGGCGTGACGCGCTGCTGTCTGTCGCCGCCGCCAGCGATCCCGCCGACTACCAGCGCTTCGTAAGCGCCTTCGCCAAGCGCGGTGCCGGCTTCGGTGCGCGCGTCGCGGACCGCAACAGCGCGGACCACATCGGTGTCGTGGAGAGCTACCAGACGGGCGATGCCCTCGAGGTGGTGAGCATCACCCTGGATGACTCGAGCGTCGGCTGCGACAAGGACGGCGTGCTGGACGCCGGCGAGACGGGCCTGCTCAAGGTGACGGTGCGCAACGCGGGCGCCGGGAACCTGAGCGCGGTGACGGCCACCGCGGCGTTCAACGGCTCGAGCCCGGGCGTCGTGGGCGCCTTCTCGAGCGGCAGCTCGCTCTCGTTTGGCAACATCGCTCGCGGTGCGACGGCGACGGCGAGCGTGGCTGTCGCCCTGACGGCGGCTCCCGCTCAGACTTCGGGCGCGCTCGCGCTCCTGGGCGTGGACGTGACGTTCCCGCACAACCTGCTGAACGGCACGACCCTTCGTGCGTTCCGCAGCCAGGTCAACTACGACGAGAAGCCCAATACGTCGGACACGGACTACGTCGAGGCGCAGAACACCCCGTGGGTGGCCTCGACCTTCAACTACCGTCCGATGTGGGACAACGGCTACGCCACGACCGGGTACTGGCACACCTCCAACGAGGCGACCTCGCTCGACAAGCGGCTGACCTCGCCGCTGTTCAATGTCGCGGCGAATCAGAACTTCACGCTGACGTTCTTCCACCGCTTCAGCTTCGAGTCGGCGTACCTGAGCGGGGCCTGGGTCCACTTCGATGGTGGAGCCATCGAGTTGTCCGTCGACGAGGGGCCGTGGGAGAGCTGGTACCTCTACCTCACGCCTCCCATCCCGGCGAATCCCAACATCGCGTTGATCGACGAGGGGAATCCGTACCTGGGCGGCTGGCCGGGGTTCGCTCAACTGAGCGCGGGCTACCCGTCGTTCGTCCGGTATACGGCCAACTTCGGGCAGGACCTCGCGGGCCATCAGGTGCGCGTGCGCTTCCGTCACGCGTCCGACGGTGGCGTGGGCGCGTATGGCTGGGATATCGCCAACATCAGCCTCACGGGTATCACCAACACGACGCCGTTCTACTCGCTGGTCGCGGAGACCTTCACCGGCACGGGCACGGCTCCGACCTGCAACGTGGCGCCGGTGGCCGAGGCGGGCCTGTCCCAGACGGTGACGGAGGTCGTCGTGGGCGCTGGTGGTGTGGTGACCCCCCGGGTCATCACCCTCAACGGCACGGGGAGCGTCGATCCTGATGCCTCCGCGCAGAGCACGCTGACGTACGCGTGGACCCAGATTGGCGGTCCGCCGGTGACGCTCAACGGCGCGAACACGGCCACGCCGACCTTCAGCACGCTGGTTCCGGCGAACACCATCTTCACGTTCCAGCTCGTGGTGAGCGATGGCACGGACTCCAGCCAGCCCAAGGTGGTCCAGGTCCTCGTCGCCAACGTGAACAACCCCCCTGTCGCCGTGGCTCGCGTGAAGGACGGCGGCCCCACGACGGTGGATGAGCGTTCTGGCAGCGTCACGCTCGATGCGTCCGATTCGACGGATGCGGACGGCGAGGAGCTGAGCTTCTCGTGGACCCAGACCGCGGGTCCGGCGGTGGCGTTGGATGACGAGACCAGCGCCACTCCGACGTTCGCTGTGCCGGAAGTGACGGCGGACACCGCCTTCACGTTCAGCCTGATCGCAACGGACGGCATCGCCGATAGCGAGGCGGAGATCACCATCACCGTTCGCCAGCTGGACCGTGCTCCGGTGGCGGACGCCGGTGGGGACCGGCAGGTTGGCTCGGGCTCCACGGTGACGCTGTTGGGCGGCGCAGTGGATGAGGACGGCGAGGACATCACCTTCGCCTGGACCCAGACCGAGGGTCCGACGGTGGAGCTCACGGGGGCGGACACCGGCTCCCCGCGCTTCACCGCTCCGGAAGTGACGGGGGCGTCCATCGTCCTGCGCTTCAGCCTCGTGGCGACGGCCAATGGACAGGCCAGCGCGGCGAGCATCGTGACCATCACCGTCACGCGCGACAACCACGCGCCGGTGGTTACCACGATGAGCAGCTACACGGTGCACGAAGGCTCGGGCGTGAAGATGCGCGCCTCGGCCGAGGACGCCGATGGCAATGACATCACGTGGCAGTGGACGCAGGTCGCGGGTCCGTCCGTGCAGCTCCAGGCTTCGGATACCGCGGAGGCGTTCTTCGTCGCCCCCGAGGTGTCGGAGACCACGGTGCTGCTCTTCCGCGTCCGGGCGAAGGATGACCTGAGCTCGAGCGAGCCCGCCGAAGTGGCGGTGACGGTGCGGAACCTGGCGGACGAGGGTGGTTGCAGCGCGGCGGGTGGCAGTGCCACCAGTGCGCTGGTGCCGGCCCTGGCCATGCTGGCGCTCGCGCTGCGCCGTCGTCGCAGGAGCTAGTGCTTCGTCCGGCCTCGCCATGAGGTCGGAGCGGAAAATGTGAGGGGCGGTCCCGGGAGGTTTCCGGGGCCGCCCCTTGTTTTTGAGAGGGCCGCCGCGTCATGGGCGGAGTGGCCGCAGCCTCACGGAGGATGCCGATGTTCGTGAAGTCGAATCAGTGGTCGCGGTGGATGGTGGCGGGGGTGGTGCTGGTCGGACTGGGATGCAGGGGGCCCGGGGATGAGCTGAAGCGCGATGCGTCCGCGCCGCCAACTCCAGACGCGTCGAGTGAGGCGAACGTCCGCTCCGAGCCGCCGCGGTTGGAGGAGGATGCTGGGGCCCCCGTGTGCCCGCCGCGTCAGTACCAGTGCTGCGATGGGAGCTGCTCGGAGAACAAGCGGTGCCCAGGCATTGCGTGCGACCCGCGCCCGGTTCCTCCCTCGTACAAGGAGTAGTCGAGCGTTGAAGCTGGGCGAAAGGCTCGAATCCACCTCTCGACGGGGTCGAGCTTTTCCCTTCGCGGGGGCGTTCTTCCGGGCGCGACAATGCTCGTGTGGATGACTTCGAGGGCTGCTCTTCCTGTCTGGGGGTGATGCCAGCCATGCCCTGTCAGGACAGCTCCTCCCAATCCCAGACTACGGGTCCTGAGACCGACCCTCACGATTGCCACGGGGGCGGGAGTTCATCTGCTCCTCGCGCCGCATGACGTCGTACTTGGCTCGCTGGCCCTCATCGAGCAGGGCCGTCATCGCCTGGTCCGTCTCCTCCCGTTGCGTCCGCAGCGCCTGGCGAATCTCACGCGGATTCTTCGTGCCAGTGCGCACCTCCTCGAACAGGGTGTTGCGCGTGGTCTCCTCGGCCTCCAACCGGCGCGTCAGCTCCTGCTCCTGGGAGTAGTTCAGCTTCGCCTCGGACACGAGCCGCTTGATTCGCTCCGTGCGCTGAGCCGTCGAGCGGACCTGCGCCTGCATCCACTCCTCCTGCCGCGAGCGGAACTGCTCGGTGCGCATCTCCTCCTGCACCGAACGCATCGCGTCCTTCAGCGCCTCGCGGCCACCCTCCGTGCTCAGGGTCTCCCCAGTCATCAGCCCCCGCACCTCCGCGCGGAGTTGATCCAACTCGGCCGTCAGCGCGGGCGCCGCGGCGCCACCCCCGTCCGTCCCGGCCACCGCCGGCCGCCGCTCCAGCTCCATCAGGCGCCGGGACAGGCTCAGCGTGGTGTCCTCCAGCGCCTGGATGCGCCGCTCCAGGCCTTCCTGGCTGGCGGGCAGGGCGGCGACAGGCTCGGGCCGCTCGGAGGCGGAGGGAGCCTCGGTACGCCCCGGGGCCCAGAGGGCCACCGCGAGCGCGGCCGAGGCGAGGACGAAGGACACAGGGCCAAGGAGCTTGTTCATGACTTCTCCGACGGGGGCGGGGACGCCGTATTCCATACCCCGCCCGCTGCCCGTGCTCCACCCCGTCGTGGACTCCTGGCCACCCGCCGATACGGGCCCTCGCGCGGCTCCTCGCCCCGCGCGAGGGCTCGTCTCAGCCCTGCTGCGCGGCCCCGGCGGGCTCGTCCATGTCGATGGGGCCCTGGTCGGGGCCCATCGTCAGGGCGCATGCGTCACACATCCAGAAGCGGACGATCATCCCGTTCTCGCCCGTGGAAATGTAGTTGGAGCCAATCACCTCGCTCCCCTCGGTCTTCTTGCAGGAGAGACAGGTGTGCGTCGGTTTGCTCTGCGTCATCGCGGGACCTCGGGGTGTGGAAACGCAACGGACCGACACCCAGGGAGTGCCGGTCCGCGCAAGCCTACTTCACTCCATCCGCATCAGCCGATGGCCATCTGGTAGCCGCCGTTGGGGTTGGAGCTCAGGAAGTGCTTCATCTGCTCCGGCGTAATGGTCTTCACGTTCGCATCGGCCGGGTCCCGGACGATGAAGTTGCCCTTGGAATCCATGCCCGCCACCGTGACGTAGTGGCCGGACGTGCGGCCCTCGTTCTGGTGCGGAGGCATGGCGTGGTAGTCGCCGTTGGCCACCACCAGCTTGCCCGCCTTGAGCTGCTCGGTGATCCACTCCACGTTGGCGCCGGGGCCCTTCATCACCGACTCCTTGCCCATCGCCTTCGCCATCGCGGAGATTCCGTTGACGCCCGTGCCGTTGGACGACGTGCCGCCAATCTTGCCCAGGTGGTTGATGAGCTGCGCGTCCGTCATGTCCTTGCCGTAGCCGTTGGCGCGAGCGATCTGCGCCATCGACGTGGGGCCGCAGTTCGCCGGGCCGTTCGTGTACGAGCCGTTCTTGCCCGCCGGGTTGTACTGGCTGATCTGCGGAACCTTGCTCGGGTCCACGCGGCCGTCACCCGTGACAGGGGCGGCGCCGTCCGTGGCCTGCGGGCCCGTGGGCTTGGGGTTGAGGTCCACCGGCCCCGGCTTGTTCGTGCCCGGCGTGAAGGTGCTCTGGTCCTTGCCCGCGACCCCGGGCAGCTTGAGCGAGTCACCCGCGAGGATGAGGTTCGGGTCGGTGATCTTCGGGTTCATCTCGCGAATCTGGTTGATGACATCCCAGTGCGAGCCCTCCATGCCCTGGCCCTTGAGCTTCGAGGCGATGCCCCAGAGCGTGTCACCCTTCTTGATCTGATAGTCCGACTCACCCACCGGCTTGCGCGGGTCCGCCTGGTTCGCCGCCACACCCGGCTTGGTGCCCGGCGTGGTGTTGGTGTTGCCACCCGTCACCGTGCTGTCGGGCACGTTGGCCGTCGTTCCGCTCGGCGTCTTGCCGCCGGGGAACAGGGTGTTCATGTGGTTCTGGATCTTGTTCTGGTAGTCCTGGCCCCGGGCGTCGTTCATGTTGCCAGCGCCCCGGTGCCACTCGCGCGCGGCGGCCAGGCTGCTGCCGTGCTTCTTGGTCAGATCGCCAATCGTCTTCGCGAGGAACTCCATCTGCTTCTCGGGCGGAATCGTCTGCGCGTTCGCCCCGCGGCCCACCTGCATGCCAGACCACTTCTCGAACGAGGGCAGCAGGCCGTTGTCGTCCAGGCCGATGAGCCCGTGGCCCGTGCCGTCCTGGTGCACGCCGTGGTTCTTGAACGACGACTCCTGCGCGACGATGCCCGCGAGGACTTTCGGGTCCGCGCCGTACTTCTGCGCGTACTTCTCGATGTACGGCCAGAGCTGCTGCAGGTTCAGCTGCGCGTCACGGCCCTGCGGCAGGCCCGAGGCCTGCGTCGAAGTGGGCGAGTACGTCTGCTGACGACCTTCAATGCGGGGGGACATGGGCGCTCCGCGATTGGAAACGATGGGGGTGTGGGAACAACAGATGTCAGGATTGTCGAGCGCTGAGAATTAGAGTTGCCTCGACCCCCCACGGAATTGACTGACTTCCTGGGTGCGCCAGAGCTAGGACAGGCGCCATTCCCCGCGGAACTCGAACAAGGAGTCGCGAATGAATGCACTGCGTTATGGGCTCGTGGCAGGCGCGTCATTGTGTCTGTGGGCCACTCTTGCCGCCGCGCAGCAACAGTCCCTCACCGGCGTCTATGCCAGAGAGGGCGGCACCCTCGCGGTGCTCGAGGGCGACAACCAGACGCTCGTCCAATACACATCAACTTTTCCACAAGGACAGGGCATGGGTGAATGTGACTGCGCCCTGTCCGTGCGGAAGAAGTCCGCGAAGGATTGGACACTGTCTACTTTTCAACCTGGAGGCACTTGGACGCTGAGTCTGGAATCCGAGCGGCTGGTGTTGAAGGGTCCTGGGACGGGGTGCTGCGGGGCGGGGTGGTCCGGCCAGGACGGCTTCGCGCGCTCATCCTCGACGGCCCTGGCGACGTGCAAGGTGAAGGCGGCGCAGGCGGCGCTGAAGACGGTGGATGGGGCGAATCGCGGCGTGGCGCTGGCCTCGGGTGACTCGGTGCAGGTGTTCGCGGAGTCACCGCCGCCGGACGTGGTGCCCGTGCGCGTCGTCCAGGGGAAGCAGGTGCGGGTGGGTCAGCTGGCGTACTCGGAGCTGGACTGTCCCGTGCGCGCGGGTGGCGAGGCCTCCGCGGCGTCGGGCGCCATGGATGTGAAGGCGCTCGTGGGCCGGTGGGTGCAGGTGCATCGCAAGGGGAAGGGCTATGTCATCGACCAGCCCTGTGGCTCGGCCATCCCCGCGGTGACGGTGAAGTCGGACGGCGCTTTGGAGGTCGACTTCGGGCAGGACAGCCTCGCAGGCAAGCTGACGGCCGTGAAGGCGGGAACCGCTGGTGCGTCCACGCTGGAGGTGGCGTACGCGGGAGGCACGCGAGAGACGCTGCAGTGGTCGGTGGCGGACGCGAAGCGCAACGTGGTGCGTCTGCAGGGCGGTCAGGACTTCTTCCGCAAGGGCGAGCTGTACGTCCGCGACGACGCGCGACAGGGCATTCCTGTCCGCGCCGAGGCTTGCGACGAGTTCGAGTGAGCGGCGCGCCGGGCGGGAGGCGGTGGAGTGCCTCCCGCCACTCGGGCGGGCTCCGGACTCAGCCGAGCTTGTACGGCTCCAGCTCCGGCACCTTCTCCAGCAGCAGCGGCGGCGAGTGGAGGTAGGCCGTGCTGCGGCGCTTCTGGTCGATGTCGTCGTAGACGCGCTGCACCTGCGTGGGCGTCAGGCCCATCACCTGCGCGGCTTCTTCCGTGGACACCGCGTGGTTCTTGGCCCACATCAGCAAGTCCAGCTGCGAGTAGTGCACGGAGAAGTAGAAGTCCTCCTGCGACTGGGGAAGGCTGAACGTGTCGGTGGTCGGCTCGCCGCTGGTGATTTCGTCGATGACGCCCAGGTGTTTGGCCAGCTTGTATGTCTGGGTTTTGTAGAGGCCGGCGATAGGCTTTACATCCGCTGCGCCGTCGCCCAGCTTCACGAAGAAGCCCTGGTCATACTCCAGCCGGTTGGGCGTGCCCGCCACCGCGAAGTTCAGCCGGTCCGCGTGGAAGTAATCCATCATCTTCCGCGTGCGCTGCTTGAAGTTCGTCGCGGCGACAATCTGCGTATACGCCTGGGGCGGCAGCCGGAAGCGGCGCTCCTCGCCATTCACTTGCACCACGACGTAGAAGAAGTTCACCGCGTCCGTGTTCAGCCGGTCGCCGTGCATGACAATCTTCCACTTCATGTCGGGCGTGAACTCCGGGAAGACGGACTGCACCGCCTCGTCGCGCTGCCGGTAGCAGCCGGCGGCCTCGAGGATGGGGGCGATGTCGTGGAGCTGGTACTTGATTCCCAGCTTCTCGCAGAGCTTGCGGCCCAGCTGCGAGCTCCATCCGCTGGAGTCCTTCTCCGGCAGGAGGATGCCGAAGACGCGCTCGGGCCCCAGCGCGCGCACGGCCAGCGCCGCGACACATGCGGAGTCGATGCCGCCGGAGATGGCCACCACGAGGCCGCGCTTGCGCAGCTTCTTCAGCACCGTCTCGCGCAGCCCTTCGGACAGCTCGGTGGCTTTCGCCTCCCAATCCAGTTCCAGCACCTGCTTGGAGAAACTCATTGTGTGGACCCCTCTCAATCCCTTCACGAAGAACCGACCGACGAATATTGGGTGCGCAGCTCCGCCTTGAGCACCTTCCCACTGGGCCCGCGCGGCAGCGCCTCCACGAACACCACGTGCCGGGGCACCTTGTGCGCCGGCAGCGACTCCCTGCAGAACCGCCGCAGGTCGTCCTCCTTCACCTCGACGCCCTCCTGGAGCACCACCACGGCGCAGGCCGCCTCACCCCCCAGAGCGTCCGGCACGCCGACGACGGCGACCTCTCGCACCGAGGGGTGCCGCGCGAGCTGATGCTCCATCTCCGCGGGGCTCACCCGGTGGCCGCCCACCTTGAGGATCTCCTTGGCGCGGCCGACGAGGAAGATGAAGCCGTCCGCGTCCCGCCACGCCAGGTCACCCGTCCAGAGCCAGCCATCCTTGAGGATGGCCGCCGTCTCCTCGGGGTCGCCCAGGTAGCCCGGTGTCACGTTGGCGCCGCGCGCCACCAGGTGGCCCGTCTCGCCCGTGGGCAGTGCCTTGCCGTCCTCGCCCACCACGCGCAGCTCGACGCCGGGAATCGCCACGCCGATGGAGCCGGCCTTCTCCGTGGCGCGGGTCGGTGGCAGGTAGCTCAGTCGCGCGGTGGCCTCGGTCTGCCCATACATGACGTACAGCTCGGCGGGGTAGAGCGCGTCACGCGTCCACTGAATCGTGTCGGGCGACATGCCGCCGCCCGCTTGCGTCGCGTAGCGCAGCCGCAGCTTCGACAGGGCCTCCGCGCCGGCTTGTCTGCGCAGGAGTTCGAAGGTGAGCGGCACGCCGGCGAAGCCCGTGCTCTTCTCCGCCACCATCGCCTCCAGCACGACTTGCGGGTACATGAAGCGCGGGTCCAGGAACACCGAGCCGCCCACGAGCAGGTGCGTCTGGAGGACGCTCTTGCCGTAGCAGTAGTGCAGGGGGAGGACCAGGTGCGCCCTGTCACGGGAGGACAGGCCCAGGTACTCGACGATGGAGCGCGTGTTCGCGGCGATGTTGCCGAAGGTCTGGATGACGCCTCGGGGTGTGCCCGTGCTGCCGGACGTGTAGACGATGGACGCGTGGGCGTGGGCCGGCGTCACGGGCAGCGCGTCCAGCGGCGTCACCTGGGTGTCTGCATCCAGCGCTCCGTCTTCCTGCACCCAGGTGCACGTCGCGGGTGACAGCGCCTGGAGCATCCGCTCGGGCGGGCGCGCGGAGTGCACCACGTACAGGTGTCCCAGTCCTGGCTTGCCCGTCCACTTGCGTGTGTCCTGCCCGAAGATGAAGGCGTGGCGTGCGCCAGTCTGTGTGAGGATGGCGTCGACGGACGTCGCTCCCGTCTCCCGGTCCAGCTCCACCGCGCATGCGCCCAGCGACTGCACCGCGAGCGCGGCCACCGCGCCCGCCGAGCCCAGGGGCAGGGCGATGAGCACCTTGTCTCCGGGGATCACGCCCGCTGCTTGCAGGTGTCCCGCGAGGGCCCGCATCCGTTCCGCGAGCTGTCGATACGTGAGCCGTGTCCACGGTGAGTCTACCGCCGACGCGTCCGGTGTTCGCTCCGCATGGCCAAGCACCCACGCGGGTGCGGAGTCCGTCGCGCTCATGAGCCCTCTCGTCCCCAGGCAGGGGCGACTGTCGGGGGCTCGGCATGGCCAGGCACCCAGGCGGGTGCTGAATCCGTCGCGCTCATGCGGCCTCCAGCACCACGGCGTCCACGTCGGCCTGAGGCAACGGACGCGGGGTGAGGAAGTGCTGCGCGAGCAACTGCGTGGACGCGATGGCGAACAGGGCCATGGTGTCGGCCTCGCTCTCCGCCGCGTTGGGCGCGCGCAGCTTGGCCACCAGTCGCTCCGCCTTTCGTGCGTCGAAGACGCCCACCTTCGCGATGGCCTCGGGCGCCAGCAGCTCCCTGGCCCATGCGGGCGCCTCCGGCCCCACCAGTGCTCCGGCGATGGGGGCGCGGTACGGGAACTTGCTGCGCTCCAGGATGGACGCGGGGACACGGCCCTGGGCGAACCGCTTGAGGACGTGCTTCTCGTCCAGCCCCTTCAGGCGCACGCGCTCGGGGATGCGCGCGGCCAGCTCCATCACCGACGTGTCCAGGAAGGGGAAGCGTCCCTCCACCGCGTTGCCCAACAGCATGCGGTCGCCCTGCGCGGACAGCAGATATCCGGACAGCAGCGTCTTCGCCTCCAGGTACTGCGCGCGCGCCAGGGGCCGCCACGAGGCCACGTGTTTCGGCACCGTCGCCAGCACCGAGGCCATCGGGTCCTCGTCCACCAGGCTCGCCGCGAAGTCCGGCGCGAGGAACCGAAGGATTCGACCGCTGTTGGACCAGCGCACCAGATGCGAGAAGCCCAGACTCCCCGGGTCCTCCAACCCCATACCGAAGAACTCGCGCAGCAGCTCCACGTTCTGCTGGCTCACCGACAGGGTGGGGTAGAGCTTTCGCAACAGCAGGGGCCGCCACTTCGACGTCGGCTGCCGAGCCCAGAACTGCCGGACCTTGGTCTCCTTGAAGAGGTCATAGCCGAGGAACATCTCGTCCGAGCCCTCTCCCGTGAGCACCACCCGGATGCCGTTCTCCCGCACCCACTCGCTCAGCCTCAGGAAGGGCGCGGGCGCCGAGCGCATCATCGCCTGCTCCGCGTGGAAGATGACGCCAGGCACCAGCGTGCCGATGTCTCCGTCCCTCATCTCCACCACGCGGTGCTGCGTGCGCAATTGCTCCGCCACCGTGGTCTGATGCTGACGCTCGTCGAAGCGCGCGTGAGCGAAGCCCACGGAGAACGTCCGCAGCGTCCCGCCCAGCTGCTCTTGCGCCAGCGAGCACAGGAGGCTGGAGTCCAGTCCACCCGACAGGTACGCCGCCACCGGCACGTCCGCGCGCAGCCGCAGCCGCACGGCGCGCTCCAGCGCCTCGCCCAGCTCCTCCTGGATGCGCTCGTTGCTTGCCGTGCTCGGCTCCACGCCGAAGTCCAGGTCCCAGTAGCGGAACGTCTCCAGCGTCCCCGCGCGGAACCGCGCCGAGTGCGCGGGCGGCAACAACCGGACGCCCTCGAACGAGGTGCGCGGCGCCACCGGCGACCACAGCTGGAAGGTCTGCTTGAGCCCTCGCGCGTCCAGGGACGGCGTCACCAGCCCGCTGGCGAACAGGGCCTTGGCCTCCGAGCCGAACGCCAGGTGTCCCCCGGGCAGCTCCGCGTAGAACAGCGGGCAGATGCCGACCCTGTCTCGCGACATCCACAGCGTGGCGTCACGCGGGTCCCACAGCGCGAAGGCCCACTGGCCCTCGAAGCGGCGCACGCAGTCGATGCCCCACGCCAGGAACGCCGCGAGGATGACCTCCGTGTCCGAGCGCGTGCGGAAGGCGTACTGCCCCGACAGCTGCTCGCGCAGCTCCACGTGGTTGAAGATCTCCCCGTTGAAGACGACGGTAAGCCCCGTCGCCGCGTCCCGCATGGGCTGGTGTCCGCCCGCCAGGTCGACGATGGACAGCCGCGTATGGCCCAGGGCCACGCCGTCCAGCAACAGGGCCCGCTGCGCGTCCGGGCCCCGGTGGCGGATGCTGGCCGTCATCCGGCGCAGCCGCTCGGCGGATTCCTCCCGCGCGGCCCCGGCGCCCCCTCCCGCCGGGTAGGTGAAGCCCGCGATGCCACACATGGCGCGCTCGCTCTCAGCCTACCTGCGGCAGGCGCTGCTGCTTGCGCTCGACGAAGGCGACGACGCGCGTGAGCGAGTCCAGGTTCTCCGGCACCAGCTCCTTGTCCTCCAGCTTGATGCCGAAGTCCTGCTCCAGGAACGCCACCAGCTCCATCATCCCCGTGGAGTCGATGAGGCCCTTGCGCAGGAAGGAGTCGTCATCGCCGAACTCGTCCACGAAGAACGTGTCGACGATGAAGGTACGAATGCGTTCACGAATGCTCACGGTAGGAAGTCCTGTCTGGAAATGCGGTGGAAGGGTGCGGAAGCAATCCGGGCGTGAAGAAGACGCACCCGGGAAAAAGGCTTGAGGCGCTCAGCTGCCTGTGTCGCGAGCAACCAGCTCCAGGCTCATGTTGCGTGCGGGATTGCCCATGGCCAGCGTGTCGGGCGGCACGTCCTGGGTGACGATGCTGCCGGCGGCGACCACCGAGCGAGCCCCCACGCGCACCCCGGGCATGATGATGGCGCCATGGGCCACCCAGACGTCGTCCTCGATGACGATGGGCGCGGTGTGGTGTCCATCCCGATCTCCCACCCGGATGAACGACGCGAACATGCACCGGGCTCCCACGCTCACCGACTTCCACGCCTCCAGAGAGACACCGTAGTTGAACTGGGTCTCCTCGCCGATGCTCAGGCGCGCGCCCGGATGGCACACGAGCGAGCTGGGCAGCATTCCGCCCACGAAGGTGAGCCGGTCTCCCAGCACCATCTCCCCCGCGTTGTGCACGGAGATGGGCCCGTAGGCGGCCACGTTGTGCCCCACCGACTGGACGGCGCGGAACAGCCAGCGGGCGCGAACCATCGCCACCGCGCGCTGGGCCCGAGGCTCCACGGACTTGCGCAGCGCTTCCAACTGGGCCACTACGGCAGGCACCCGGACGAATGGCATTCGCGACGTCATCCCGTCACCTCCCTGCGCAACACCCGGGCGGGCGCGCCGCCCACCGTCACGCCCGCGGGAATCTTGCGGGAGATGACGGTGCCGGGCGCCACGGTGCAGCCCTTCTGGAGCTGCGCTCCTGGCAGGAGGATGGCGCGGCTGCCCACCGTCACCCCCTCCGCGATGACCATCGGCACCGACGGAGGCCGCTCGTGGCGGTTGCCCCTCAGCGGGTGGTGCTGGTTGTCCATCGCCTTGATGAACGCCCCCAGCCTCGCGCCCGGGCCCACGGTGATGGAGCTCAGGGCTTCCAAGGAGGCGCCGCCTTCGATGGCGACGTCGTCCCCCAGGATGATGAGGCTGTCGCTGGACATGGCGTGAAGCTCGATGGGAGCCAGCCGTCCATCCAGCACCACGCGGGAGCCCACGTGCACGCGGCCCGCGCCGTGAATCCACACGCGGCCCAGCACCGTGGGCGAGTCCCCCACCTCCTGACATCGCCTCAACTTCAGGCGGGACAGGAGGCCCCCGAGCTTGCGCGACAGTGATTGATGGAACGGCATCATGTCACGGCGTGGCTTG
This sequence comes from Myxococcus sp. CA039A, assembly GCF_013336645.1. NCBI lineage: Bacteria > Pseudomonadati > Myxococcota > Myxococcia > Myxococcales > Myxococcaceae > Myxococcus > Myxococcus sp. CA039A. The sequence continues at coordinate 26,539 of NZ_JABUMQ010000077.1, forward strand.
GACAGCGGGGATGGGAGGCTGCACGACGGGCGCGGGCAGGCCCGCCAGGAAGTTGAGCAGCTCCTTCGCCAGCCGCGCCTGCGCCGTTGCATTCAGGTGGCCGCCGTCGTCCGAGTAGCCCGGCACCATCGCCGGCCACGTCTGCCCGTTCAGCTCGTAGGTCTCCCGTGTCCCGTCGGGCGCCGTGGACTCCAGGCGCGCCAGGTCGAAGAGGGGTTCCTTGCCGCCATACGCCTTGCGCATCAGCTCGTTGAACGTCTCGCGCTGCACGTTCTCGGCGATGCCCCACACCGGTCGGCCGAGCAGCTCCTTCAGCCACGCCTTGGCGCCTCGCTGCACCGTGGTGAGCGGCGCGGTGACGTGGACGAACGTGGTTCCCGGGTGACGCGCCTTCAGGCCCTCCATCGCGACGCGGTACTTCTCGAACAGCGCGCGCGTGTCCGTGGCCCCGTTGAAGTCGATGTAGCAGAACTTGAAGAACGCCACGTCCGTCGACTTCGCGAGCCCCGCGTCCATCATCCGCTCGAAGTCGGCGATCTTCGACTCGGGCTTCTCGTTCTGTCCCACCATGGCGTGGGCCAGGGTGCCGGGCGCCAGCGACTCGGTGGGGCTCTGGACCTCCACCACGCGCGGCACCAGCCCCTGCGGGGAGGCGGGAAGCTGCTTCACTCCGTCGAGGATGTTGCCGCCCACCGACTGGTGTCCGAAGAAGATGCGGCGGCTCGCCAGCTTCTCCATCGGGGCGCTCGTCTCCGCGGCGTTCGCCGCCGCGCCATGCAGAACCATGAGCAGCATGGCGGGCAACACCAGCGCGCTCACGCGAACCAGAAAGGTCCAGTCGAAGTGCATGCGGACTCTTAAACCCTTCCATCGCCAAGCGTCAAAGGGCCCACTGTCCGGGACGTCCGCTGGTGCGCTCCTCGTCACCCAAGCAAGGGGATGGGGTGAACTCAACCCACGTGTTCGTCAGCCCAAGGAGCGACGGAGACCAGGGGCTTGACGCTGATGGGGAAGGGCGTTCCGCACTGCCCCTCCCCACACGGCGAGTCGTGGCGGTGCTACTCCGCCCGCAGCGAGATGGACGGCGACACGCGGCTGGCGCGCAGCGCGGGGAACCACGTGGCCATGAGCGACACGCTCGCGAGCACCGCGGCGACACTGACGTAGACGCCAGGTTCGTTGGCCTGCACGCCGTACAACAGCGTCGTCAGGAGCCGCATGCAGCCGAACGCGGCCAGCAGCCCCACGCCCACGCCCACCAGCGTGAGCTGGAGTCCCTGGCGCATCACCAGCCCAAGCACCTGTCTGGGATGCGCGCCCAACGCCAGGCGGATGCCCAGCTCCCGCGTGCGCTGACCCACCGCGTAGGCCATGACGCCGTAGACACCCACGCCGGCCAGGATGACGGCGAGCAGCGCGAAGGCCGCGAGCAGTCTCGCCGTGGCCAGGGGCCGCGAGAGCTGGCGGTCCATCCGGTCCGCGAACGGCGCCAGGTCATAGATGGGCTGCTCGGCGTCCACGGCCTTGAGCTCCTGGCGCACAGACGACACCAGCATCGACGGCTCGCGCCGCGTCCGCATCAGCACCGACATGGTCTTCACCGGATACTGCTCATAAGGCAGGTACGCCTCAGGCGTGGCGGGCTCCGTCAGGCGGAAGTGGCGCACGTCCTCCACCACGCCGACGATTTCGCGGAAGGAGCCGGAGTCGCTCCAGTCCAGTCGCACCCTGCGCCCCAGGGCGTTGCCGCCCTCCAGGAACGTTCGCACGAAGGCCTCGTTGACGATGATGGTGGGAGCGCCCTTCGCGGAGTCCTGGGCGCCGAACTCCCGCCCCTGGCGCACGGCGATGCGCATCGCACGGAAGTAGTCCGGGGTGGCCACGCGGAACTCGGTGAGGTAGCGGTCGGTGTCCTGGTCCATCGCGCCCTCCAGGGTGAAGTTTCCGTTGGCGTTGGTTCCTCCCAGGGGCGCGTCGTTGACCAGACCCACCGCTTCCGTGTCGGGCAGCGCGCGCAGGCGCTCCAGCAACTCGCCGTAGAAACCTCGCAGCCGGTCAGGGGTGCCGTACCTCACCTCGGGCAGTGACAGCCGCGCTGTCAGCACGCCTTCCGCGTCGAACCCCGGGTCCACCGCCTGCACGTTGCGCAGCGTCTGCACCATCAGCACCGTGCCCACCAGCAGCACCAGCGCCAGCGCCAGCTGCACCGCCACCAGCGCGTTGCGCAGGGGGTGGTTGGCCCGGGCGCCCACCGCGCTCCCGGACTGCTTCAACAGCGGCAGCACATCCATGCCGGCGGTGTGCAGCGCGGGCGCGAGGCCGAAGAGGAGCCCGGCGCCCACGGAGAGGGCGAGGCTGAACAGCAGCGCCGGGACACTCAGCTCCACGGGCGCCATGCGCAACATCGACTGGGGCAACAGCGCGCGCACCAGCTCCATGCCCCACAGCACCAACAGCAGACCCAGGGCGCCACCGAAGAGGCCCAGGAGCACGCTCTCCGCCAGCGCCTGCTGCATCCGGCGGCCCCGACTGGCGCCGAGCGCGGCGCGGATGGCCCCGTCCCGCTGCCGCGCCAGGGCGCGTACCAGGAGCAGGTTGGCCACGTTCGCGCAGGCGATGAGGAGCACGAAGCCCACCGCTGCCCAAAGCGTCCACAGCACCGGGCGGCTGCTGGACGTCAGGTACTGCTGCCACAGCGCCGACGTCACCTTGTGCGGCTTCTCACCCGGTTCGGTCCGGGCGATGGCCAGGGCCACCCGCAGCAGGTCCTCCGTCGCCGCTTCCAGCGTGACGCCCGGCGCCATCCGCCCCACCACCTGCATGTAGTGGTTGCCGTGGGCTTCCGGGTCCAGCCAGTGGGGCTGCCAGAGGTCCGCGTCCTCGTTGAACTCCGGGAAGGTGAAGCCCTCCGGCAGGATACCCACCACCGTGTGGGTGCGCCCGTCCAACTGCAACGACGAGCCCACCGCGTCCGCCGCGCCACCGAGCGACTTTCGCCAGAAGCGATGGCTCACCACCACCACGCTCGAGCTGTTGCCAGGTTGCGCGTCCTCGTCCAGGAAGTCTCGCCCCTGGGCGGGGGCGACCCCCAGCAGCTTGAAGAAGTTGGTGGTGACGCGGCCCGCGCGGACCCGCTCGGGAGTGTCGCCCCCCGTGCGGCTCAAGTCCTGCCGGGTGAAGCCCGCGAGCCCCGTGAAGCCGCGGCCGTGCTCCCGCCAACCGAGCAGCTCGGGAGGCGAGAGGGAGGCGGTGCTGATGACCTCCTGCTTGCACCACAGGCGAACCAGTTGCTCCGGCATCTGGAACGGAAGCGGCCGCAGCAGCATGGCGTGGATGGCGCTGAAGAGGACGGTGTTCGCGCCGATGGCCAGCGCGAGCGTCAATACGGCGGCCAGCGTGAAGCCCGGGGAGTGTCTCAGCGTGCGCAGCGCGTAACGGAAATCCTGGCGGAGCGAGTCCATGGCGGCCTCTCAAAGCGAAGGCCGTGCCAGTCTCTCACGCCAGGAAACCCCCTGGCTTCCCAGGGAGGTCCCCCGCGTATCCGCGAAGCGCCTTCGCGGATACGGGAAGTCGCGTCCCGGAAATGAACACCGGCCCCTTGTCTGCCTGGGGCGGACGGGGCCGGCGAGCCTTCAGTTCCGGTTCCAGCAGCCGGCGATTTCCTCGCACGCGAGGAGGACGTCGTTCAGCCGGCGCTGCTGGGACTTGGGCGCCACGAAGAGCCGGCCGGCGAACACGTCGAACACTCCGACCAACCGAGGGTCCACGGGGCCCCGCTGCTCCAGTCGCTCCTCGGCGAAGCGGTGGAGCACGGTGGCGATGTACTGGCCGGCGCGCTCATCCAGCGGCGCGTGCTTGGAGAAGTAGAGCTTCAGCACGCCCGAGCGCATCTGCCCGCGCGCATCCACGCCGCGCAGCAGCACTTCCGGCCGGACCTTGACGGAGACACCGGCGACTTCCAGGGGCGCCGGGTCCAGGTCCGCCGGACTGGCGACGGCGCACGAGACGAGGTCGTCCGCGGCGGCGAGGCAGCGCTGGAGGGCCTCGGCGCACAAGGCCAGCCGGTGCGCGTCGAAGTCGGAGTCGGGCTGGGCATTGAGCAGCCGGCGCTGGTGGTAGCGGAGGATGACCTCGTCACGGCCCTCGCAGAGGTACTCGGTGATGGCCTGGGCGGCCGCGGGGTAGCGCAGGTACTGGGGGTCCACGGGGTTGCGCTGCCCGTGGATGATGCGCTTGCGGAGGGACGGCGTTCCGGTGAGGTACTGGCCCAACTGGTTGACGGAAACGCACGGGGTCTCACGAAGGGTGGTCATGTCGACTTCCTTTCCGGTAGCGAGAATGAGGACATACTACCGGAGGGGTCTGACATTCCCTCTGACGGGGAAGGCGCCGCAGACACCGCCCGATGGACTCCCTGGCGGGTAGGGCGAGCAGGCCCAACCGGGGCGCGAAGGGCCCCCGGGGACGAGGGTCTCCAGGGCCTACTCGTGCGACGCGTGCAGGCCGAAAATCTGGCGCAGCCGGCCCAGAATCCGGCCCACTTCGGCGGGGATGGGGTCCGTGCCGGCGCCGCTGGCCTGGGCCACGGCACGCAGCTGGGTGCGCCGCTGGGCCAGGATGGCGGAGAGCTGCCGGGCCAGTCCGGGGTGTTCGGCGAACAGCCGCGCGAAGGTGGGGCGGTCCACCTCGAGCAGCAGCGAGTCCTCCAGGGCCACCACGGTGGCCGCGCGCTTCTCTCCGGTGAGCAGCGACATCTCCCCGAAGTAGCCTCCCTGGCCCAGTCGAGTGACTTCCGCCTGGGACTTGCCCGCGCGCACGCTGACCTCTCCGGAGGCGAGCACGTAGAAGGTGCGGCCGTCGTCGCCCTCCTGGATGACGTGCTCGTCCCGGCCGAAGCGGCGCACGTGGACCTCCTGGCCCAGCCGCTCCAGGTCCGCATCCGCCAGGGGCTCGAACAGGTCCACCGCGCGCAGCAGCCGCAGCACGGTGTGCGCGGGCAACTCCGGCCTGAGGGCGTCCTCGCGCATGCGCACCACGCGATGGGGCACGGGCGGCTCCACGCCGTCGCGCCGCAGCCGGTACCACAGCCGTGTGTAGACCTCCGCCGTGACGGCGTCCGCGAGCGAGAAGTCATTCACGAAGAAGCGGACCATGTAGCGCACGCACTGCTCGTCGAACGCGAGCGTGCGGGCGATGGGCGCGGGGTCCACCAGGACTTGGGGAATCTCCCGCACCACGTCCAGCAGCGCCGCCTTCATCACGTTGGGAGGGGTGTCGTAGGTGGCCCGCACCTGCGCGTCCACGCCCACCGGCTCCCGGTCCTGGGAGAAGGTCTTGAGCTGCTCCTTGGCCACCATCGAGTTGGGCAACGTCACCAGCTCGCGGCGGAACGTCATGATGCGGATGGAGCGCCAGTTGACCTGGGCCACGCGTCCGGTGTGCTCGCCGATGCGGATGAAGTCGCCCACCTCGAAGGGCTTGTCGAGCTGCAGCGACAGGCCCGCGAAGAGGTTGCCCAGCGTCTCCTGGAGCGCCAGACCGATGACCACCGACAGCACCGCCGACGTAGCCACCAGTCCCGTGAGGTCCAGGTTGAGCTGCGTCTGGAGGATGGGGACCGCGGCCAGCGTGTAGAGCAGGAAGTCGATGACGTTGCGAAGAATCTTCGGCGTCGCCACGCCCGAGGAGCGCAGCCGCATCAGCTTCAGCCCGAAGCCCACGCTTGCCCGGATGACGCCGAAGGCGAACGTCAGCATCCAGGCGACCTGCAGCGCCTTCATGGGCCCGGGGGGCGTCGTGTGCGGCAGGGCCCAGGCGGCCACTCGCACCACGAGGAACATCACCAGCAGTCGGAGGGCCCCGGTGAGGTCCCGCTTCAGGTCCGCGTCGCCGCTGGAGGCTCGCGCGCCCAGCAGGAGGAGGACCAGGACCGCTCCCACGGCCAGCGACAGATTGCTCTGGAGAAAAGGCAGCAAAGCCCCCCGACTCTGGCCCGCGCTCGCATGAGGGTCAAGGCAGCGGTTGACGCGTGGCGCGCAAGCAGGGATACACGCGCCATGACGCTCGCATCGGTGCTGGGACAGCCCCGCGCGATTGATTCACTTCAGGCGGCACTTCGCGGTGGTGCGGTGCACCATGCGTATCTCTTCGCTGGGCCGGAGGGGGTGGGCAAGGAGCTCGCGGCCGTGGGGCTCGCCCAGGCACTGACCTGCCCCGAGCAGCCGAACGTGGGCTGTGGCGCCTGCGCGAGCTGCGTGCGGGTGGCGCGCGGACTCCATCCCGACGTCACGTGGGTGATGCCGGACGATGAGCGCGTGTCGCGCGGGCTGGCGGGGCGCTCGGACTTCACGGGCACGCCGAGTCGTGAACTTCGCGTGGAGCAGATTCGTGGGCTCCAGGAGCGGCTGGCCCTGCGCGGCCTGGAGTCTCGTCGCAAGGTGGCCATCGTCATCTCCGCGCAGGCGATGAACGTGCAGGCGCAGAACGCGTTCCTCAAGACGCTGGAGGAGCCTCCGTCGGAGACCACGCTGGTGCTGGTGGCCAACGCCATGGACAAGCTCCTGCCCACCATCCGCAGCCGGTGCAGCAAGGTGCACTTCGGGCCGCTCTCCGTGGAGCTCGTCGCCGAGCGCGTGCGCACCGAGCGCAAGCTGGACGCTGACACCGCGCAGCTCGCGGCCATCATGGCCGGTGGCAGCCTGGGCCGCGCGCTGGCGCTGGACGTGGAAGCGTTGGCGCGACGCAAGGACGTCGTCACCGCCTTCGAGTCCCTGCGCGGCGAGAACGCGGTGGGCCTCTTGCGCTTCGCGGACGAGCACGGCGGCTCGCGCGAGGACGCGGAGGCGACCTTGGAGTTGCTGGTGTTGTGGACGCGCGACGTGGCGCTGGTGAGGGCCGGTCGCGAGGACTCGCTGGCGAACCGGGACCTGCGCTCGCTGGCGGAGGAGGTGGCCTCGCGTATTTCCGACGCGGGGCTGCACCGTCGTCACGCGCTGCTGGAGGTGGCGCGCGCGGCGGTGGCTCGCAACGGCGCGCCCCGGCTGCAGTTGGAGCGGATGCTCATCGACCTGTTCACGGAGACCGCACGATGAGCTCGGACCTGGACGACGTGCTCGCGGGCGTGAAGGCCGGCAAGGTCTCTCCGCTGTACCTGCTGTGGGGCGAGGAGTACCTGGTCCGCAAGGGCGCCGACGAGCTGGTGAAGGTGCTCGTCCCCGACGCGGCGGTGGGGCTCAACCTGGTGACGCTGGACGCGGGCAGCCCGCGCGAGGTGGCGCAGGAGCTGGCCACCATGCCGCTGTTCCCTGGCCGCAAGGTCGTCGTCGTGAGGGACCCGGAGTTCCTCGCGCCGAAGAAGGGACGGGGAGATCCGCTGGCCAAGGCTCGCGAGGCGTGGAAGGCGGGCAAGCGCAAGGAAGGCGCGCGGAGACTGCTGGCGCTGGCCGCGCGCGCGGGGTGGGGCGTGGACCGGTTGGACCCGTCCGCGTCTGGCGCTCCGTCGGTGGAGCAGTGGAAGGAAGAGCTGAACGTCGACCTCGCCGAAGCGGACGTGGCCTTCCTCAAGGAGGCTGCCGCCTTCTGCAAGGAGGAGCGCATCACCGCGCCGGAGGGCGACGCCACGGTGCTGATGGACCTCATCCAGAAGGGAGTCCCCGCGGGGCACTCGCTGGTGATGGCGGCCACGGAGGTGGACGCGAAGAATCCGCTGGTGAAGCTGGTGCAGGACAAGGGCCACGTCGTCGAGCGCAAGGTGGCCGCTCGCCACAAGGACCTGGACCTCTCCGACATCGCCAAGGAGTTCCTGGCGCCCTTCAAGAAGAAGCTGGGGCCCGGCGCGCTGGAGGAACTCAAGGAGCGCGTCGGCGGCAACATCCGCCTGCTCCAGTCGGAGCTGGAGAAGCTGGCCACCTACTCGGACGGGCCGGCCATCGAGCGCTCCGATGTCGTCTCGCTGGTACACCACGCTCGCGAGGAGGAGTTCTTCGAGCTGTCCGAGGCGCTCCAGAAGCGGGACTTCCGCGGCGCGCTGTCGTACGCCGAGGACGCGATGGGGCAGGGGACCCATGCGCTCCAGTTGCTGGGCGCGGTGGCCTCCATCGTTCGCGGCCTGCTGGAGGCCCACGAGTGGATGTTCCGCTACGCCGGGGGCACCCCCCCACGCACCGCGAAGGACGTGGAGGCCCGGGTGTTTCCCAAGCTGGAGGCGGAGTTGAAGGGCACGCGGCGCAAGATGCCCAACGCCTGGGCGCTCACGTTCAGCATGAAGGCCGCCGCGGGCTACGAGCGCAAGGAGCTGCTGGGCTCGCTGGTGGCGTGCGCGGAGGCGGACCTGTCGCTCAAGTCTTCCGGCAATGGGCGGCTCGTCATCGAGCGCCTCCTGGCCACGGTGTGCCTCGGCGCCTGAGGAGCGGGCGGGCGGCGGGGGACGTGCACTTGGCGTCTGGCTCGGGTAGAGGAGGCCGGGTATGGCGGACAAGCGTCGCTTCGACCTCTTCGCGGACTTCATCGTGTCGCGCTTCGTGGCCCCTCGCGTCTTCGACGTGGCGGGAGGCCAGGGGCGTCTCAACGAGGCGCTGACCCGGCGCGGCCGGGCTGTCACGACCTTCGACCTGCGGCACAAGCACCTGCCGGTGACGTACGCCCAGCGCCCCTTCACGCTGGAGGAGCCGTGCGACGCGGAGCTGGTGGTGGGCATGCACCCCGATGGCGCCACTCGCATCATCATCGAGTACGCGGCCCGGCACGGCCTTCCCTTCGCAGTGGTGCCCTGCTGCTCCGACAACGGCATGCCCTACAACCCGTGGATGCGGCACCTGGCCGAGCTGGCTCGCACGGCGGGCTTCGCCACGGTGGAAGAGGTGCAGCTCTCCATGGACGGCCGTGCACGCGTCCTGGTGGGCGAGCCCGCGCCTGTCGCGCCGCGCTGAAGGGGACTGCCCGGCAGCGGACAGCAACCCGGGGCCTCCCGGCCAGCTGTGAGGGCCTGTCGTCGCGTCTAGCTTTCCTGACACCCGTGCATGACGGGGCGGGAGCAGGCCATGGCGACGGAATGGGACGGCTATGCGACGGCGCAGGTCTGGCGCCCGGTGTCGTATCCAGGGCTGGTGCTGTATCGGGTGAGTGGCCGAGCGAACTCCCAGGCGCTGCATGTCCACGACGAACTCCAGCTCACGCTGGATGCCGGACATGTCCAGCAGGTGTCATGTGGAGGCGCTCGTCTGACAGCCCTGCCTGGGAGTCTGGTCGTCATTCCCCCGGGAGAGGTCCACGCGCTGCGCGGTGAAGGCGGGCGGCCGGGAGTGTTGTGCGGAATGCTCGTGCCGGCCGCGTTCCTGGGCGGTTCTTCTCCCTCTGGGCTTGAATCGGAGGACGAGCCTCCCGGAGAGGAGCTGCTGCTCGGAGGTTGCGCGGTGCTCGACGACCCGGAGGTGGCGCGGGACTTCGTCGCGTTGCACCGGGCGCTGAGGGCACCGGGACTCGAGAGGGAGCCCCGGTTGTGGGTCCTGCTGGCGGGCCTGCTGTCGCGACTGGGGCCGGGACGGGCGGGGCT
>NZ_JABUMQ010000780.1:0-444 GCF_013336645.1 Myxococcus sp. CA039A
CGGCTGTGGCGCCGCCGCCGCAAGACGGCGAGAGCGGTGGAACGCCTGCCGCTGCCTAACTACAATCCCAGCCTGACCTTCATTCTTCGCGCATCGACCAGGAATCGCCCCATGGCCGCCCTCGCAAACCGTCCGGACTGGTCCGGCAGCAGCACGCTCACCAAGGCGCTGGTGGTGTCGCTGGCCGTGCATGTTGTACTGCTGTTCGTGCGCGTGGTGGCCCCCGAGGCGTTCGATATCAAGCGCGAAGATCCGGGCCTCGATGTGGTGCTCGTCAACGCCAAGTCGTCGACGGCACCGTCCAAGGCGACGGCCGTGGCCCAGGTCAACCTGAACGGCGGTGGCGAATATGACCAGCAGCGCGCCACCACGCCGCTGCCCGCCGACACCAATGAGCAGACCGGCGACGCCATCAAGCTCACACAGCGCCGCGTTGAATATCTC
>NZ_JABUMQ010000781.1:0-444 GCF_013336645.1 Myxococcus sp. CA039A
CTTTACGACGCTGTCGGTTACTTCGATTACGCTTTGCGTAATCTTGTCAACTTCTTCCCACGATTCCCGTGTGCGACGCCGCAGTACTTTGGCGATGGACAGAATCTTTTCTTTAACTTCAGCCGTACGATCTTCAAAGCCTTGAACGGCGTGGGAAGCGACCTTGCGGATTTTCTGAATCATTCGCGTGATGACCTTCACACCATCCTGCAATAGCGTAGCATATGTCGGGTGATGAATGTCGGATTCCACGACAGTCGTGTCTGTACGGAATTTACGGGTTTTCAGAATCGCTTTTTCTTCACACTGTTTGATAAGCGCAGCGTTGATGTCCTGGGCGATTTTATCGCCGTAGCGTTTGCGGGCATAGATGAGCGTGGACGGATCCGGCATCTTCTCATCGATGGCAATACGGCAGAACATTCGCCAGGTGATGCTGTCGCC
>NZ_JABUMQ010000782.1:0-442 GCF_013336645.1 Myxococcus sp. CA039A
GGGCCGTAGCCGTTGACGAGGACGTGGCCCGGGGGCAGCCGCGAGAGGTGCTCGCGGACGCGAGAAGGCGGCAGGACGTCGCCACCGGCGAGGACCTGGCGGACACCAGCCAGCGCGACGGGCTGAGTCGCCACCATCTGCTCGAAGAGAGCGGCGGTGAGCCAGAGGGAGGTGATGCCCTCGCGGACAAGCAGAGAGCCCAACTCCTCGAGGGACAGGGCATGAGGAGGAGCGAGGACGAGCTTGGAGCCGTGGAGGAGAGCGCCCCAGATTTCGAGGGTGGAGGCGTCGAAGGCGACGGGGGCTGCGTGGAGCCAGACGTCGGAAGCGGCGAAGGAGATGAAGGAAGAAGAGACGAGGCGGGTGACGCCTCGGTGAGGGACGCAGACACCCTTGGGCTCACCGGTGGAGCCGGAGGTGAACATGACGTAGGCGAGGTCAT
>NZ_JABUMQ010000783.1:0-440 GCF_013336645.1 Myxococcus sp. CA039A
ATAGAGATGTACAAAAAACCAATGTGGAAATTGCACATGGTGGTAATGATTATGAATACAACAAATATCAAAGATCCATACCATGGTCAGTCCATCAGCTAGATAAGTTGAATGATTTTTATAAAGGTTTGATTGATAAGAAAAGTGAATAGCATGATTTGATGTGTTTGGTCTTTTGGACTGCGCCTGGTTGATCTATCTGGAGAGGATAATCTATGGCAAAGCGTAAACAAAGTAAAGACCAGTCACAGGTATTGGACTTAGTGTTACAAGGCAAAAATAATCTTACTGAAGAAGTATTTGATGCTCTATATCAAGAAGTTTTACCTACTTTATATGCTAACCGTTGGCGTGTTCCAAAATATATCTTGGAGAATGATGATTATTATCAAGAGGCTAGAATTAGTTTAGTACAAGCGATTAGAACCTACCGTTTAAAT
>NZ_JABUMQ010000784.1:0-440 GCF_013336645.1 Myxococcus sp. CA039A
GCCTATGGAATGCCGAGGCGCCCAAATCATAATATCTTTCCGCTGCTTTTCGCCGATTTCCGTGTCAAAGCCATTTTTTTGTCATCATTTTCCCATTCGTATGATAATCTTTAGGTGAGAGGATGGGAGGGAAACTCGGGTGACATCGCCATTAAGACAATTAAGACGAGCCATCACTGGTTTTATTCTGGTTGGCTGGTGCGTTCTTGGCTTGGAATTCCCAATCGCGAAGGCCGAAACGATTCAGGAAAACAAAGAATTGCTGCAAAAAGGTCTGACGATCTACGAGATCGACCAGGAGCTCATGCGCATAACGGAGCAAGAGGCAAAGCTGCAGGAGGAGCTCAAGACCGCCGAAGAACAGCTTAAGCTGGCCGAAGCGTCGTCGGCCGAGGCGAGGGCCCACGCGGCCAAGGTCATTCGCGCTTATTACATGGGAG
>NZ_JABUMQ010000785.1:0-439 GCF_013336645.1 Myxococcus sp. CA039A
GTAATATCGAGCGCTTGACTTGCGCCCGTAGTTATAATGACTTCATCCGCCGCACCGTACGTTAACCCGTACTTTTTCTCGATAAAAGCGCTGGCTGCCTGTCTCAGCTCCAGAATACCCGGATTAGGGGTATAAGTGGTCCGGTGGTCTGTAATAGCTTGCTCGGCAGACCGCAAAATATGCTCCGGCGTCGGAAAATCGGGCTGGCCGATCGTGAGTGTGATCGCATCCTTATAGGTCGCCACCAGATTGGATATTTTGCGGATGCCGGATATTTGAATGTCCTTGACTCTCGGATTAACTAGACGCTCTAAATGCTCCATATCCGTTTCTCTTCCTCTACCTTGTTTTTAATACTTCGAGTACGCTCACCATATCCTCCGGCATCGGAGCTTCAAACTGCAGTGATTCTCCCGTCCGCGGATGCTCGAAACCAAGC
>NZ_JABUMQ010000786.1:0-438 GCF_013336645.1 Myxococcus sp. CA039A
GTTTTAAGGAGACCAGATACGTTAGGCCGTTTTCCTCGCCTTCATATATGACATTTTCTTCACCCTGCCAGGCTCGTTCGTAAAATTGTTCTTGAAAACTGCCGTCTCCGGCGGCAAAAATTCTTTCAGTTCCCTTCCGACGATTTTCTCGGGAGAAAGTCCCAACCGGTAAATGAGATCGCCGTCGCATAGCGTATGAATAAACCGACCATCGATTTTTTTGAATTTAAAGCTCATCCCTTGCTGATACCGTATTGTTTGTTTATGCTCTTGCTCAATCAAATCCAGCTTTTCCAAATAATCATGCGGGATGACTTCTCTCATGAAAAGAACCGCCGGATGATGATGTTCAGGAGGTAAAGCCTTCAACCGAACGATGACAGGGCTCCCGTCTTTCCGCTGTATCGATAAGTGATCAATCTCGACAATGTTGGCAGG
>NZ_JABUMQ010000787.1:0-438 GCF_013336645.1 Myxococcus sp. CA039A
CCCCGGAGGCGTAGCGTGCCGCCCATATGCTCGAACGTTTTCTTGGCAATCGTGCGGCCGTCCATCTCGAAAATGACTGTGAGAGGGGTGGAGCTGGTTCCTGCGCTTGCGACGGTCGGAACATTAGCCGTTATATCTTCGACGCCGGAAAGCGGCACAGCGGCCATGTTTTGCGCGGCTCCAGCGACCATCCCGGCGCTGGCCGTGAGTCCGATTGCAAACCCTTCGCCGGTATACATGCCGATTTCTTGAAACAGCTTCGACGGCGAGTGAATGCCGAGAAAGCTTTTTGCCGCATCCACGGCGCTTTTTACGACAGCCATCGCCTTTTGTGCGAGTGCGGATGCCATCGACGCGATGCCGTCCATCATGCCTTGCATGATGTTGCGCCCGATCTCGAACGCCTGCTGTGGGACCGTGGAGAAGAACGCCTTGATC
>NZ_JABUMQ010000788.1:0-436 GCF_013336645.1 Myxococcus sp. CA039A
GGGTACGGCGCGTCGCGCGTTGCTGGGCCGGCGTGCCGGTCTGGATCTGCACTTTCGCCAGTTCCAGGTACCAGTCGCAGTATTCGTCCCAGACGAATTTGTAGATGGCGTTGGCGATGTTGTCGAAGCGGTAGTCGGCAAAGCCTTTCTCCACTTCGGTTTCCACGCGCTGCAGCAGCGAGACGATCCAACGGTCGGCCTGCGAGAAGTCCAGGTAGCCTTCGGGGCCGCAATCACCGACGCATTCCTGCATGCCGCAGTCCTGGCCTTCGGTGTTCATCAGTACGAAGCGCGTGGCGTTCCACAGCTTGTTGCAGAAGTTGCGGTAACCCTCGCAGCGGCCCGGGTCAAAGTTGATGCTGCGGCCCAGCGTGGCGAGCGACGCGAAGGTGAAGCGCAACGCGTCGGCGCCGAATGCGGGAATGCCGTCGGGAAA
>NZ_JABUMQ010000078.1:0-35866 GCF_013336645.1 Myxococcus sp. CA039A
GCGCGGGGGCGGTGCGGGGTGAATTGACGCGGGCGTGCGCGGCGGCGTTCGGGTGTGCCAAGCGCGTGCGCACGGAGACGGCCATCGGCCGCGCGGCGACGTCCATGGCGTCCGCGGCGGTGCAGCTGGCCAGCAAGGTGTTCGACGGCTTGAAGGGCAAGACGGTGCTGGTCGTGGGAGCAGGGGAGATGGGAGAGCTGGCGGCGCGCCATCTGCAACAGGCGGGCGCGACGAAGCTGTTCATCACCAACCGGACGTTGGCTCGCGCGGAGGCGCTGGCGATGGAGGTGGGTGGGGTAGCGCGTCCCTTCGAGGAGCTGTTCACGCTCCTGGGCGCCGCGGACGTGGTGGTGTGCAGCACCGCGTCGCCCGTGCCCCTCTTCACGCGGGAGAACGTGAGCGCGGTGGGCAAGGGGCGCAAGGGCCGGCCGCTGTTCATGGTGGACCTGGCGGTGCCTCGAGACATCGACCCCGGGGTGGGCACGCTGGACTGGGTGCACGCCTACGACGTGGACGACATCCAGAAGTTCGTCGCGGACAACGCGGCCGCGCGCGCCGAGGAGGCGCACAAGGCGGGCGTGCTGGTGGCGCAGGAGGTGGCTCGCTTCGTCAAGGAGCGCGCGCTGCGCGAGGGCATGCCGGTGCTCGCGAGGCTGCGTCAGCGCGCGGAGGCGATTGCCCGCACGGAAGTGGAGCGCACGTTGACGGCGTTGGGTGACGGGCTGACGGACAAGCAGCGCAAGAGCATCGAGGCCATGGGGCGCGCCATCGTGAACAAGCTGTTGCATGAGCCCACCTCGCGACTGCGCGCCGTGGGGCCGGAGGGCGAAGGCAACCGGTTGGCGGGTGCCGCCGCGGAGCTGTTCGGTCTGCTGGAGGCGGAGCTCGAGGCGGCGGACGCGGCTTCTTCCGCCCTGGCCCCTGTCCCACAACAGGTCGCCACGGGGGCGAAGCGATGAAGTCCGTGCGCATCGCCACCCGACAGAGTCCGCTGGCGCTCTGGCAGGCGCGTCACGTGGGAGCGCTCCTGGCCGCGCATCATCCCGGCCTGGAGGTGTCCTTCGTGGAGATGACCACCGAGGGAGACCGCTTCCTGTCCGCGCCGCTGTCCGCGGTGGGTGGCAAGGGTCTGTTCGTGAAGGAAATCGAGCAGGCGCTCATCGACGGTCGCGCCGACCTCGCGGTGCACAGCCTGAAGGACATGACGTCCGAGCTGCCGGAGGGCCTGGTGCTCGCGGCGGTGCCGACGCGCGAGGACCCTCGCGATGCCTTCTGTGGCCTGGAGGGACAGACGTTGGACTCGCTGCCCCAGGGCGCGCGCGTGGGCACGTCGTCGCTGCGTCGCAGCTGCATCCTGCGCTCGCGTCGGCCGGACCTCGAAATCGTCAGCCTGCGTGGCAACGTGCAGACGCGTTTGCAGAAGACGAAGGAGCTGGGGCTCGCGGGCGCGGTGCTGGCGTACGCGGGACTCAAGCGTCTGGGCCTGGAGGGTGTCATCACCCAGGTGTTGTCCACCGAGGTGAGCCTGCCCGCGGTGGGGCAGGGTGTGCTCGCCATCCAGTGCAGAGGTGCCGATGCGCGGGTGTGTGGGCTGCTTGCCCCGCTGGAGGATGCGACGACTCGCGTGGCGGTGACGGCCGAGCGCGCGCTGCTGGCGAAGCTCGAGGGAGGGTGCACCGTGCCGCTGGCGGGGCACGCCACCGTGTCCGAGGGCATGGTGCACCTGCGCGGACTCGTGGGCCGGCCGGATGGCGCACGGGTGGTGCGGGGCGAGGTCCGTGGGCCCGTGGCACAGGCGCGGGAGCTGGGCGAGGCGCTGGCCGAGGACCTGCTGTCGCAGGGCGCGGCGGACATCCTGCGTGATTTCGCTCGCCGCCCGGACGCACGGCCCTAGACTGTCGCCCGCGTGGAACGGCGACTGGAAGGCATCCGAGTCTTGGTGACGCGCCCGCGTGAGCGGGCCGAGGAGCTGTGCTTTCTCCTGGAGGACGAGGGCGCGGAAGTGCTCAGCCTGCCACTGCTGGAGTTGCGCCCTCCGGAGGACCCTCGGCCGCTGGCGTCCGCCGCCGAGCACATCCAGCGCTATCGCTGGGTGGTGTTCGCGAGTCCCTCCTCGGTGGACGCGCTGATGGATGCGCTGCGCGAGGCGGGCACGGCGCAGCGGCTCGCCCGCGTGAAGCTGGCGGCGGTGGGGCCTCGCACGGCGCGCGCCGTGAGGGGTTATGGCCTGGACGTCGCCGCGGAGCCGGATGAGGGGACAGGGGAAGCGCTCTTCGAGGTACTCAAGGACGCGCTCCAGTCGGGTGACGAGGTGTTGTTGCCCGCGGCGGAAGAGGGACGGCGCGAACTCGAGGATGCATTGCGAGACGCGGGCGTGCTCGTCACCCGCGTGACGGCCTATCGCTCTCTTCCAGCGGAGCTTTCGCCAGAGGCGCTGGAGCTGCTCGCCGGTTCACCGCCGGACGTCGCGGTGTTCGCCTCGCCGCGCACCGTCGAGGCCTTCCTGGAAGCGGCGGGTCGCGAGCGGCTGGGGCCCGCGCGAGTGGTGGCGATTGGCCCCACCACGGCGTCCGCACTGGAGCAACTCGGTCTGCCTGCCACCGCCGTCGCGGAGAAGCCCACGCCCGAGGCGCTGGTGGATGCCACGGTCCGCGCGGTGCGCGGGTAGCTCACGGAAGTTGGCCTCGGCTGTCGCGGAGCGTCCTCGGCCCGAGTCGTGGGTGGATGCCACGGTCCGCGCTATGTGCGGGTAGCCCGGGGGATTCGGCCTTGCCCGTCGCGGGAGGCGGCCCCGCTTGAGTCACGGGTGTGAGCCTCCGCGCCGTTCGCGGGTAGACTGTCCTTCCCGTCGACGTCCGGGCGAATGCGTACCCGGGGATGGTCGACGTGGAGGGGTCTTCGATGATTCGGGGTTCGCAGCGGAGCGCCGTCGTACTCGGGTTGTTGTTGTCCGTCACCGCGGCGGCGCAACAGGTGTTGGAATACAAGGACCTGGGCCACCGGGTGCTCAGCACCCCCGCGGACCCCTTCGTCTTCTACGTGGACGGCCGCCAGGCACAGCCCGCGGGCAATGACCTCAACCTGGTGGTGGCCGCCAGCCGCGCGGCGGCCCAGACGTGGCAGGTGAGCTGCTCGTGGCCGACCTTCTCCTTCCCCCAGGACGGTGGCGTGGCCACGACGGGCTCGCCCATGGCGAACGTCAATGACCCCACCGACCGCTTCAACGTGGTGCCCGTCTGGGTGACGAGCGCGAGCGACCCGCGCTACACGGACACGCTCAATGGCGGGGACAGGCCCTCCGCCGCGCGTCCACTGACCTTCAGCGGCTACGTGTACCAGTGCGACATCTTCCTCAACGCCGTGGACTTCACCTGGTCCACGCTGACGCCCACGCCCGCGGGCCAATACGACATCCAGAGTGTGCTGACGCACGAGATTGGCCACTGCCTGGGCCTGGGCGACTCCTTCGAGGCCATTGGCGCGGTGATGTTCTTCGACATTCCGAGGGGCGAGAGCCGACGCCAGCTCGCGGACTACGACAGGACGGCGCTGTGCCGCTTCTATCCGAAGACGGGCGCCGTCGGTTCGCCCTGTGACAGCACCGCGTGCACCACTGGCCTGACGTGTGTCACCGCTCCGTCCACCGTTTCTGGCGCGGACCTCAAGGTCTGTGCGAAGGGCTGCTTCGGCAGTACCTCCGGCGAGTGTCCGGCCCCCTATGTCTGTCGCGAGTCCACGGCGGTCTCCGGGTACACGCGGGCCTGTCTGCCGGCCCTGCCTGACGGAGTCACCCCCGTGGGCCGCGAGTGCACGCCTGGCCCGAGAAGCTGCGGCAACACGAATGGCGACTGCATCGCCCCGGTGGCCCCTCCGTCTGGCAACGGCGAGTTCGACCGGTGGGACAATGGATACTGCACGGAGACGTGCAGCGGCTCCGGTTCGTGCCCCGCGGGCTCGGAGTGCTCCAACGTGGCCGGGCAGGGCTCCATCTGTCTCAAGGACTGTACGCCCGGTGGCAGTGACTGCCGCCCTGGCTATACCTGTGAGACCCGGCCCGAGGGCGACCTCTGTGTCCCCGGCTGCTATGGCGACCTGGACTGTGACAGCAACTCCGTCTGCCGGACGTGTGACCGTGTCTGTGTTCCGAAGCAGACGGCGGGCAAGCAGGTGGGCGATGCGTGCGCGGCGAACGCAGAGTGCGGCACCAACCAATACTGCCTCTTCGCGGAAGGGGGCACGCAGGGCGTGTGTGCGCAGCAGTGCTCCGTCTCGGCGTGCGCCTGCCCGGGTGGAACGTCGTGCCAGGTGGTGAACAAGGACGGTGAGCGAGCCTGCGTCCGGGCGTGCTCCACCAGCTCGTGTCCCTCGACGCTGCGGTGTGGCGCGGTGGAGCAGGGGAGCTCCGCCTGCCTGCCTGTCTGTCTTTCCAATCAGGACTGCGCGCCCAACATGCTCTGTGCTTCCGGGGGCACCTGTTACGATCCGCTGGCGCGGCCCGACGCCGGCCCGTGCACGCTGTGCAACGATGGTGGCACCCAGCCGCCACCGCCCGTGGACGCGGGGCCTCCCCAGGGCAGCGTCAATGGTCCGGATGGCTGTGGTTGTACAGGTGCTCCTGTCTCGGCCGCGGCGTTCCTGGGTGGATTGGTCCTGCTGCTGCTGGTGGCGGGAAGGAGACGGACTTGGCACAAGCAGTGAGCGGCTCTGGCAACCCTCCCGCACGGAGCCGGGATGACTTCACCACGCTCTTCGTGCTGGAGGCGTTGGTGGGGCAGGGGCTGCTGACGGCCCAGCAGGCCCAGGAAATCCTCGCGAAGGAGGGGGCCGCGCGAGCGCGAGTCCTCAAGGCGCAGACAGCCGCGAGTGGCAAGGAGGCCGCGCGCTACGACGTGTCGCCGGTGGAGGTGGTGGCGGCCTTCCAGGTGCCCCTGGCCAGTGGCCGGGGCGTGCTGGACGAGGACCGCGTCACGGAGGCCGCCGCGCGCGCCGCGGGCATCGCCTACCGGAAGATCGACCCGCTCAAGCTGGACATGACGCTTGCCACGCGAACGGTGTCCCGGCCGTATGCGCAGAAGCACGTGTTACTTCCGCTGGAGCGTACGGCGCAGGGGCGGTTGTTGGTGGCGGTGGCCAACCCGTTCGACCGCGAGCTGTTCGAGAGCTTCCATCGCCTCACCAGTCTCCCGGTGGAGCCGGTGCTGAGCTCGAAGGCGGACATCCTCAAGTCCATCTCCGACATCTACGGCTTCAAGAAGACGCTGGCCCGCGCGGCGGATGACTTCAGCGTGGCGGCGGGTGGGGGGCAGCTCTCCAACTTCGAGCAGCTCGTGTCGCTCAGCGGCACGCAGGAGTTGGAGGCGTCGGACCGGCCCGTGGTACAGGCGGTGGACTATCTGCTGCGCTATGCCTTCGACAACCGCGCTTCGGATATCCACATCGAGCCCAAACGGGCCACCAGTGTGGTTCGGTTGCGCATCGACGGTGTGTTGCACCCGGTGTACTCGTTGCCGGCGCAGGTGCATCCGCCGATTGTGTCGCGCGTGAAGATGCTCTCGCGCATCGACATCTCCGAGAAGCGCAAGCCCCAGGACGGGCGTATCAAGACGGAGCGGGACGGGCGTGAGGTGGAGTTGCGTGTCAGCACGCTGCCCACGGCCTTTGGCGAGAAGGTGGTCATCCGCATCTTCGACCCGGAGACGCTGGTGCAGGACATCGCCCAGCTCGGGTTCGAGCCGGACGAGAAGAGTTCCTTCGAGTCGTGGATTGACCAGCCCCACGGCCTCATCCTCGTCACGGGGCCAACGGGCAGTGGCAAGACGACGACGCTCTACTCAGCGCTCAAGGCGCTCGCGGGCCCGGACGTCAACGTCACCACGATTGAAGACCCTATCGAGATGGTGTGGGACGCCTTCAATCAGGTGCAGGTGCAGCCCAAGCTGGGGCTCGATTTCGCGAGCGCGCTGCGCCACATCCTGCGGCAGGACCCGGACGTCATCATGGTGGGTGAGATTCGTGACCAGGAGACGGCGGAGAACGCCATCCAGTCCGCGCTCACCGGACACCTCGTCCTCTCCACGTTGCACACCAACGACGCGCTGGGCGCCGTGGCGCGCATGAGGGATTTGGGTGTCCCGTCGTTCCTCCTGGCGCAGAGCTTGTTGGGCGTCATGGCCCAGCGCCTGCTGCGCCGCGTGTGCAGTCATTGCGCGGAGGAGGCAACGCTGACTCCGGATGAACTCCTCGCGCTCCAGGCTCCGCTGCCTTTGTTGCCGGGTGGGGTGCGCCTGCTGAAGGGCGCGGGCTGCGTGCGCTGCCGAGGCACCGGTTACGTGGGCCGCACGGGCGTCTTCGAAATCGTCACCACGAATGGAGAGCTGCGCGAGCAGATTTCACGCGAGGCTCCCTACGAGAAGCTGGTGGAAGTGGCTCGGCGTGGAGGGATGCGCACGTTGCGCGAGGCCGCCGTGCGCAAGCTGGCTCAAGGGCTCACGGCTTTCGACGAAGTGGTGCGCATGACTTCGGCGTGAGGCGGGGCGTGGACAGGACTCTCGCTGACAGGGTGGGAGTCCCGCGGCCACCTGTATCTGACTTGACAGGAATTGCGCCAGGTCATGCATGCGAGGACGGCTCGAAGCGGCATGGCGTATGGTTTTCTGAAACAGTCAGCGTTGGGTTTGTGTTGGCTGGTTCATCTAGTATTGCTCCACTCCGCGTGTCCTGCTGAGCCATCCAAGACCCGTGTCTTTGTGGGCCCTGGCTGAAGTCCCGTCACCTCATGTGGGCTCGGAGTCACTCCAATGACGCTCATCGAAGTTGAACTGTTCACGACGCCCGGCAACAACGCAGTGATTCGTCTCCCAGGACGCCGTTTTCCCGGCGTCGTCATCCAGGGAGACACGCTGCATTCCATGGTGATCACCACGTCCGAGGCCCTCTCGGCCCTGATGCAGGGGGACACCTCGACTGCTCAGGAGCTACTTCAAGAGTCGGTCGAACAGCTTCGGGATGCTCAGGAGCGCTATGCGGCTGCGCTCCAGGAGCATGGCCTCGCGCTGCCGTATTGATGGGCTGGTCGAGCCACACCGGGATGAAACGACAACGGCCCGGTCCCCCGTGAAGGGAACCGGGCCGCGATGTCTGCTCAACCGAGCGAACGCCTAGAAGCGCGCCTGCAGCAGGGTGTTGAAGCCCAGCGCGTGCGGCTTCTCGAACGTGGCCTGCGCCACGCCCGTGATGTCGTCCCGGAACGTGGTCCGGTTGGTGTCGTACGTGTAGTAGACCTCGCCCACCGCCGCGACGGAGTCGGACAGGTCCCAGCGGAACGTCGCCTTGGCGGAGTAGATGGGCTCCGCGCCGCACGCTCCCGAGCCACCGCACGTCTCCGGCAGGATGCTCAGCTGATTCACGTCACGCACCACGACGGTGCGCGTGCCCACCAGGTTCGGCGGCGGGTTGTTGCCACCGAGCAGCGACGTCGGGCTGCGGAACGACGCCGGACGCTGGATGCCGAAGATGAAGCCCGGCGTGAAGTGCAGCGCCGGCAGGTGGTAGTCCGCACCCAACGCCAGGAAGATCTCCGGGTTCAGCTCCGTCCCCTCGGGGAAGTCCTGGAACGGAGGGAAGCCCGGCACGTCGAACTGGATGTACGAGAGGCTGCGGTACAGGCCGAGCAGGCTCAGGCGCAGGAAGCCCAGCTTCGCGCGGGCCTGCAGCGCCAGCGCCGTGGCGCCCTGGGGCTCCGTCGCGCCGAACTGGTCCGGCTTCTCCAGCGTCTGGGACAGGTAGCTGCCTTCCAGCGACACGGAGTAGGACAGGCCACCCGGGTACTTCTCCGGAGCGAAGAAGCGCTCGTAGATCTCCGGGTCGTTCTTGTAGAGCCGGAAGTCCACGCTCGTGCCGACGGGCACGCCCACGTGGTAGACGACCTGCGCGGACACGCCCGCGGCGTTCACCGGCGCCTCCACACCCAGCGTCGCGAGCCCGGGGACCAGGCCCTTCTGGAAGTAGCCGCCGCCCGCCTCGACGCGCAGCGTCTCCAGGATGTCCACGCCCGCGCCGGCCATCACGCCGTAGAGCGTCTCTTCCTCGAGGACGAGCTCGTTCTGCACCAGCGCCGTCTTGCCGCCCACGTACGCGTACCACCTGTCGCGGGTGATCTGCAGCTTGGCACCCGGCACGCCGTTGGTGGCCGAGCGGGTGGTGAACACGCCGCTGCCGCCCCAGGAGATGCGGTACGCATAGCCCAGCCGGAAGCGGTCCGCGGACACCGGGAAGCCCACCAGCGAGATGCCTTCCTTCTCACCCCAGCCCGGGGGCTGGTAGTTGAGCCGGATGTAGCTGGAGTTGTCCTGGATGGCGACCTGACCGCTCGGGCGCTCCAGCACCAGCAGCGTCAGGGCCGCCTCCGTCGTCAGTCCCTCGAAGAACGCCGGTGCCCGCTTGTAGAGCACGATGTTCGACAGCGACTCGAAGCCGGAGAAGCGCGTGTTGAAGTTGTCGTAGAACTGGGTGTTCTGGTTGCCCGCGCCAAACCGTGCGTTGGGGCTGTTGGGCGTGGTTTCACCCGAGCCCGCGAGCACGTTGTCGTCCGCGAACACGAACGACAGACGCGTGTCCACGAAGTCACTGGCCCAGGCGGGCACACTCAGGGAGATAAGGCCGGTCAGGGCCAGCTTCTGCAGCGTTTTCAATGTCCCTCTCCACGGAGCGCCCGCTTGGGTTCGCTCCTCCCTGCACCCCGGTGACCCGGGGCGCGAGTTTCGTCAAAAGCCTACGGATTCACGCAAGGTTCGATGGGACGCGGGCACTCCATGCCCGGGCCAGGGTAGCAGCAGAGGTCGTCCTGATCTCGGGGCAGCACAATCCAGCGAGGCCGAGCCGCGCTGACGTGGCGCAGATGGCCCACGATGTCGAAGGTCGCTCCATGCAGGAACCGGCACTGCTCGGCGCGCTCCGCGTCGGCATCCGTCTCGCTGCAGTTGACCACCAGGTCCGGTACGGCGTCCTTGGTCACCAGGTTGATGCGGGTACGCGGGTGCTGGCTCACCTTGCAGCTGGCCGAGCCGTTCACCGCGTCCTGCACGGAGACCCACACGAACAACTGGTTGTCCTTGAGCGTGTGCTCCAGGCGCGTGGCCGCGGCCAGGGCGACGTTGGTCGCCACACCGGGCACGCTGCTGCCGCCGAAGCGCACATTCACGGCCTTGTCGCACCAGATGTTCACCGTCACGCCCGTGGTGTAGGCGTTGGAGGAGCGCGTCCACGCCTCGGTGGCGGGGGACACGGGCGGCAGCGCGTTGAGCGCGTGCAGTCGGCCGTTCACGGTGGCGTCCAGGCCCGCTTCGGCGGCGCCCGTCGGGTTCATCTCCACCACGAACTGGCCGAAGTTGTCGTAGGTCGTCTTCTCCGCGCAGATCTGCCCACGGTACTCGCCCAGGCCCAGCGTGCAGTCGACGTTGCACTTACGCTCGGGGACGTCCGGGTCATTGGGGTCGTCCTCGCCGCAGGCGCCGAAGACGTTGGTGCGCGGGTCGGGACAGAAGAAGGGCACGCTGTTGTTGCCGTTGGCGTCGCAGCTCCGGAAGACCTGCGGGAACTTCACCCGGCGAATCTTCACCAGCGAGGACTCCAGGCCCTCCATCTTGTAGTTGCCGTAGCTGTAGCCGCACATCACGTCCGTGATGTAGGGCGAGCCGCTGAAGCCGCACAGCCGGCCGTTGATCTCCGTCGGCGGCGCCAGGGCCAGGTACTTGTTCCACTCGGCCTGGGGCAGCAGGCGGACCTTCTCGCGGATGCTCCACGAGGGGAACGTCAGCTGCGTGGTCGCGGTGAACTCCTGCACGGAGCCCGCGATGGACCACAGCAGGTCGCCCGGATCCAACCCTTCCGGGAAGGAGTAGTTGTAGATGTAGAGGGCGTTGAAGCGGCCTGGGAAGAAGCCCGAGGGCTCCGCCGTCTGGGTGTTGGCGCCGGGGATGCTTCCCTCGCGCACGCGGCACGCCGTCAGGTCCGTCACGAAGAAGCCGCCCGGGTCCGTGCCCGTCACCAGCAGCGTCACCGGCTGGTTGTAGTTCGGGTCGTCCGGCTCGCAGTTCTGGATCAGCGGCGAGCCCGCCTCGGGCGCGCGACCAATGCGCATGAACGTGCCGTTGTACGCGGTGAGCTGGTCGCTGTTCTGCGGCACCTGCACCGTGGCGATGGTGGGCTCCTCGAAGTGCATGGAGCGCGACAGGCCGGTGGAGAAGGTGCGCGTGGCGGGCTCCTCGGGGAGCTCTCCGGCGACGACCTCACCCTCGGCGTAGTCGACCTGGACGGGCTCGTCCTCCACCCACACGTGGGCTTCACCGTAGAGCTGCGCGCTGCGCACGGTGCCCGTGCCCTTGCCATTGGTGAGCTGCACCCACCGGTAGCGATAGGGGCCGGTGAGGTTTCCCGGGACGGTGCGGAAGGAGACGGGGCCGTTGAACGCATCCATCGGCTGGCCCTTCACGTCCACCGCCTGGATATCGAAGTCGATATCCACCGGACCGCGAGGCATGGCCAGGCGGCAGTCCGGGGTGCCACGCAGCTCCATGGGCACGGCGGCCTGGGTGCCACCGTGCTGGGCAACGCAGCTGGCCACCACGGGCAGCGACGCGCGCGGATTGGAGTCCGCGACGTAGAAGCCCTTCACGGTGACTTCGAACGACGCGAGGCCCTTCGGCTGAGGCGACTCCTCGGTGTAACAGCCGACCAGGGCCAGCGCCGACAGCAGCATGAGCTTCTTCATTACTTCACCCTCCGGCCAATGCGGCCGTCTTCCACGGCGTCGGCGATGGGCATCGCCGTCGGGTTCGTGCAGAAGTTGCGCAGCTGCTGCGTCACCGTTCCGCACACGGGGTTGATTCCACTCATGACTTCGCGGCAGTCACACCGGCCGGTGAACGGGCCCGCGGAGACCGCGCAGGCGGCCTGGGCCTCCAGGGCGGTGGTGACGTCGGGGATGTTGCAGCCATCCGGGTTGTAGCCCCGGGCCGCCAGATCTCCGCAGGTGCAGGTGCCCACCTGCTTGGCGGCGATGCAGGCCGCGCGGGCCTGGTCGGGGTTGGTGACGGAGGCGACACCGCAGCTCGACGGGTTGTAGCCGTTGCGCAGCAGGTCCTCGCAGGAGCAGCTCCCCACCTTGGCGGACAGCTCATTCTCATAGTCCTGCATCTCCCGACAGGAGGCGCGCAGGCGATCATTGATGACCCACTGGCCGTTCACCAGCGAGCCACAGCGCTGCCCGTCAGCCCGGTTGCCACGCGTCGCGTAGCCCGCGTTGATGTCGTCGCAGGTGCAGAAGTCCTGCATGTAGCCGATGAGCGAGTCGCGCAGGGAGATGCCCGTCTCCTGGCGCGTGGTGTTGCGCTTGAGCACGTTGAAGCCCGAGCCACCCTTGGCGATGTAGTCGTTCACCGCCACGCGGTAGGTGCCGAACGGGTTGAGCGGCTTGCCGCCCACCACGATGTTCGTGCCGGGGTGGGCGTAGCAGCGGCCCGTCGTGGCCGAGGTGCTCGTGTCCTGGATGCACTGCCAGGGAGCGTGGCCCTCGCGGTTGTCCGGGGGGCAGTCCGCGCCCTCCAGCGAGAGCTTGCACTCGACGCGCAGGTCGTTGATCTGCACCTGGGCGCAGTCCATGGTGAAGCTGGCACCGGAGATCTGCGCCTGACTCACGCAGCCACGCTCGGAGGAGCGCTCGGCCACGAAGTCGAACATCTCCTGCATCTCCTTGCCCGACAGGTACATGATGTTGATGGTGTTCTCGAACGGGAACACGTTGAACATCGACTCCTGGGACACGACGCCGGAGTAGAGGTTGTCGCGGATGCCCAGCGAGTTGGTGAGCGCCATCTGCGCGTCCACGCGACGACGCTTGCGCATCGAGTCCGCGGCGATGTTGCCCAGCGGCGAGTCGCCACCCGTCGAGTTGTTCCGGCGCGTCACGTCCGTGGGCGCGTACGCGAAGATGTTCGTGAGCTGCAGCTTCATGTCCATCCCGATGATGTAGGGCTGGAGCAGGTGCGTCGTCTGTCGGTCCTCCTGCTCGCGGCAGGCGTCGATGGCCGCGCGCACGGCGGGGGTCTGGATGAACTGGCCGTCCTCCCAGAAGATGTTGGAGTCGTAGCGGTAGCGGCGCATGGCGTCGTCGCACCAGAGCCCGTCGATGGGGAACACGCGGTAGTCCTGGCTGAGGACCTCGCCGCCTTCACCCGTGCCGAGCACGTCCGGCATCTTCACGACCAGCTCCAGCCGGCCCACGTACTTGGAGAAGGCGCCGGAGTGCGCGAGCACCACCTTGCGGCCGCTCGGGTCCGCCAGCAGCTGCGGCGGGTTGAGCACCACGTGCAGGTGGCCGCCCATGATGACGTCGACGCCAGAAACGCCGGGGACGAACACGCGGACGACCGAGTTCTCGTTGCCCTCGGGACCGAACCACTCCAGCACCTGCCAGGGGCTGTCCTCGCGGCGGATGAAGCTGCGGGCGCGGCCGTACTCGTAATAGGCCTCGTAGCCCTGGACGACGTCCTGGTCCTCGGTGAGGCCCAGGTGGCTGACGAGGACGATGAGGTCCGTCACCGGCCGCAGGAGCGCCACATAGGCGCGGACGACCTCGTTCTGCTCCAGGGGGGTGACCTGCAGGCTGTTGCCACCCTCGACGATGGAGTTGAGCGAGGAGATGTTGGCCATGCCGACGATGCCCACCCGCAGGCCCTTGATGTTGCGGATGGTGTACGGCGAGGTCTCCAGCCCCGTCTCGTTGCTGCCGTTCTGCCGCCAGTCATTCCAGTTGTAGTTGGCGGCGAGCAGCGGGAAGGTGGCGTTCTGCTTGGCCTGCTGCGTGAAGTTCAGCGCGCCGGCGTCGAACTCGTGGTTGCCCACCACCGCGGCATCCAGACGTGCCTGCGACAGGAAGCGGAACTCCACTTCACCGTTGTTGAGGTTGAAGATCGGAGCGCCCTGGAAGCAGTCGCCCGAGTCGACGTGCATCACCCGCTCGCCCCTCGCGCGCTCGCGCTTGAGGATGGCGGCCATGCGCGTCGCGCCACCGAAGGGACCGGCCTCGGGCACGAGGCCCAGGTCCTGGTCCGTTTTCAGCGGAGCGAAGTCATACGGGATGAGCCGGGAATGGATGTCCGAGGTATGAAGGAGCGTGAGGCGCACCTCCTGCCCCTCGAGGTGGTAGTCCTGGCCCTCCACCACTGGCATGCATGAGGCGGTGGCCAGGGCACTAAGAAGGCCGAGCAGGAGGCGACGCATCAGGAAGAATCCGTGTTTCGGTAGGACGTCGGGAGTAAAGCGCGCGCAAGGTACGGTATCGGACACGGGCGGGCAAGCTACGCCGCCATGGCATTCCTACTCGCACACCTTGACCGTTCAACTCCAGGAGAGCAGGCAGACATGCGGCAGAGCCATTCCAGTGTGACTGACATCGAGATCATCGAGGATTTCTCGGCCACGGCGCGCTGCGACGAGGGTTTCCTCCGAGTGAAGCGCCTGCGGTGTCGCAATCGACGCGCGGACGGCTCTTCCTCGCCAGTCTTCCGGGTGGACGTGGTGGACAGGCCCCGACTCGATGCGGTGTCGGTGCTCGTTTATCGACGCGGTGCGGCGGGACTGGAGGTGTTGACGCGGATGAACCTGAGGCCCGCGGCATACTTCCGGAAGGATCAGCGGGACGCGATGACGGTGCCGGACCCCGGTGCGGGCTACCTGCGGGTGGAGGAGATCGTCGCGGGGTTGCTGGAGCCGGAGGACAAGGGTGAGGAGGGCCTGCGGCGCCGCGCGGCCGAAGAAGTCCGCGAGGAGGCGGGCTACGCGGTGCGCCCCGAGGACATCCAATTGCTGGGGGGCTCGTTCTTCCTGGCGCCGGGCATCCTCTCGGAGAAGGTGTTCCCCTCGGCGGTGGACGTCACGGACGTGAAGCAGGAGGAGCCGGAGGGGGATGGGTCGCCCCTGGAAGAGGGGACGCTGCTTCAGTGGCGGACGCTCCAGGAGGTCCTCGACGCGTGCCGGCGCGGTGACATCCCGGATGCGAAGACGGAGGTGTCGCTGACGAGGCTGCTCGCCCGACTGGGCTGAGACATGTCCGTGGGGTTTCTCGCGGGCCGCGTGCCAGGGTAGGGTGCGCGGCGTTTCCGCACTCCACTGACGAGGTCGCTGCATGTCGTCGCTGCCCCCGTGGCTGGCCAACCTGTTGCCCATTCTCATCCTGCTGGGGGCCATCTCGCTCGTGCTGGCCCGCCTGCCCAAGGTGGAGCTGGGTCACACGGACGCGTTCCGCCGCCGCCGCTTCTTCAACTGGTTCCCACTGGGGATGACGTACGCGTTCCTCTACATGGGGCGCTACAACCTCAACGAAGCCACCAGCGCGATGAAGGGCCACACGTCCAACGCGGACTTCGGCACCATCTTCTTCTGGGGCACGCTCGTGTACGGCTGCGCCTTCCTGCTCAACGGTCCGCTGACGGACCGGCTCGGTGGGCGGAAGACCATCCTGCTGTCGGCCGCGGGCTCGTCCGTGGCGAACGTGCTGATGGGCATCGTCGTCTACAAGGTGCTCACGGACGGCTGGCAGCCGCCGGGTGGAATCGTGGGGACGCTGTCGTTCCTCTACGCCGTCAACATGTACTTCCAGAGCTTTGGCGCGGTCTCCATCGTCAAGGTGAACGCGTCCTGGTTCCACGTGCGCGAGCGCGGCCAGCTGGGCGGCGTGTTCGGCATCCTCATCTCCCTGGGCGTGTACTTCGCCTACGACTGGAGCCGTTTCATCGCCAAGGCGGCGCCCACGTACTGGGTGTTCTTCGTGCCCGCGGCCATCCTCGCGGCCTTCGTGGTGGTGGACTACTTCGTCATCCGCGACACGCCCAGCCACACGGGCCATCCGGACTTCGACACCGCGGACGCATCCAGCGGAGAGTCCCAGGCGGGCCTGGGCGTGTGGCCCGTCTTCAAGAAGATGATCACCAACCGCACCATCATCATCATCCTGATGGTGGAGTTCTGCAGCGGCTTCATGCGCAACGCCATCATGCAGTGGTACCCCAAGTTCGCGAAGGCGACGGGCATCGCCGACGGTTTCGTCGCGGCCAACTGGGGCATGCTGCTCTGCGTGGCGGGCATCACTGGCGGCATGTTCGCCGGCGTCATCAGCGACCGCGTGTTCGACTCGCGCCGGGGTCCTGTCTCCGCGGTGCTCTACGCGGGCATGAGCGTGGGCGCGGTGGCCACGCTGTTCCTCCTGGGCAGCCCCGCGCTGGGGTGGACGGTCATCTTCATGTCCCTGTGTGTCATCGGCGTGCACGGCATGTTGTCCGGCACCGCCAGCATGGACTTCGGTGGCAAGAAGAACGCGGGCCTCGCGGTGGGCATCATCGACGGCGCGGTGTATGCGGGCACGGCGCTCCAGTCGTTGCTGCTCGGGCGCATCCTGCCGGCGGGGGAGGTGGCCAAGGACCCCCACAACTGGGGCAACTGGCCCCTGGCCATGCTGCCCCTGTCCTTCGCGGGCCTGCTGCTGGCCACCAAGGTCTGGAACGCCCGGCCCCAGTCCAAGGCCGCCCCCGCCTCGGGCGCTTCCGCTGTCACGCAGACAGTTGCAGCTCCCAAGACTGGTACCGGGGGCTGAGCCCCCTGTGGACCGCTGGACGTCACGGGGGCGTCACTCCCCCGTGACAGGGTTGTAACGTAGAGTGGCGGTGTGTCCCAGGCACCCGCACCGCTCCATAGCCGCTTCGAGGTTCACGACCGGAAGCAGTTCGAGATCAAGCTCGAGTACCAGCCCTCGGGCGTGGACGAGACGCGCTACCTCGTGGAGGCGCATCTGTTCCTCCCTGGCAGCTTGAACATCGACCAGGAGACGTACCCCCGCGCGGACTTCTACGCGGACATCCACAACTACGTGCGCTTCAAGACGCCGGTGATGGCGGTGCAGGAGCTGCTCTCGTCGGACACCTCGCCGCTGGTGCGGCTGGAGGCGTGGTTGCGCACAGGGTTGGGCTCGGAGCGGGATGTCGTCTACCAGGCGAAGCTCCTGTCGTGCGTGCTGCGCGGGGCGCTGCGCCGCTTCGCCACGGGCGTGGAGTCCCGCTGCGAGGGGCCGGTGGCGCTGCCCACCGACGCGTGCGCGACGCTGGAGTCGGAAGTCGTGGCGATGCAGGCGGGGGTGACGCAGGTGCTGGCGCGCTTCCGTCAGTGGCTGCGCTCGGTGGGGGAGCTGCGCCTGCAGGAGCGCTCCCGCGCGTCGCTGCGGCTGGTGGACGAGTACGTCAGCCTGCTGGTGGAGAACGGCTTCCGGCGTTCGGTGGCGGACATGAAGTCGCTGCCGCGCGGAGAGCCGTGGCTGGGGCTGCGCAAGGGGCTGATGGAGGCGGTGCTGCGCGAGGAGTCCTACCGCAAGGAGCACCGGCTGCGCAGCGTGCTGAGCCCCACGGGCGACAACGAGGAGTACATCCTGCGGCTGGGCATGCTGAAGAAGTTCTGCATGAACGTGCTCTTCCTGTCCTCGCGCCGCCTGCAGAAGCGGCAGGGGTGGGAAGAGGTGCTGTTCGCGCTGGCTGCGGGCATCGCGATGGCGTTCGCCACGGCGGTGGCGCTGTGGGCGCAGATCCGCTTCACCCAGGTGAGCCTCAACTTCTTCCTCATCGCCGTGGTCGGCTACATGATGAAGGACCGCATCAAGGAGGGCCTGCGGCGGCTGTCGAGCCGCGTGGCGGCCACGCACCTGTCGGACCGCACCGCGGACCTGGTGGACCCGGTGACGGGGCGCACCATCGGCAGGTGCGAGGAGCGCGTGGACTACGGGCCCAAGGTGCCGGACTCGGTGGCGGCGCTGCGGCACCAGGACGACTTCCTCACCGTGTCCCAGGGCGAGCTGACGGAGACGGTCATCCGCTACCGCAAGCACATCATCCTGGACGCGCGCCTCCTGCCGCGCTCGGACCGGGGCCTGTCGGGCGTCACGGACATCCTCCGGCTCAACGTGGAGCGCTTCCTGCGGGACATGGACGAGCCCGAACTGGCGCTGGAGTACGTGGACCTGGCGGACCTGTCGGTGGGGCACATCCGGGGCGCCAAGCGCTACCCCGTGGACGTGGTGTTCCGCTTCACGGTGGAGGAGGAGGAGACGGACCGCCGCCAGGAGAGCACGCAGCTGGTGCGGCTGGTGCTGGACCGCAACGGCATCCAGCGCATGCTGCGCTTCGCGGACACGGTGCCGGGCGCGCCCCCTGGCCCCATGCCCTGGCAGTCAGCCGCCTGACACAGGCGGTTTCGGCGGCACGGGCGGGCGCGCGCGGGTAGTCTTCGCCGCGCCCATGGCCCACGAAGACTTCAAGAAGCGCATCCGCGACGACTGGCGCGACAGCCTGAACGCCATCCTGGCTCGGGCCCGCTCCCTCGGCGAGCGGGCGGTGCTGGCGTTCGACCTGGACTCCACCCTGCTCGACAACCGGCACCGGCAGGCCCGCATCCTCCGGGAATATGGCGAGGCGCAGGCCGTGGCGAGCCTCGCCGCCTGCGGCCCCGAGCACTGGACCTCCGGCTGGGACATGCGTGACGCGATGCGTGCCTGTGGCCTGGAGGAAGCCCAGGTGCAGGCCCACTTCCCAGAGGCCCGCCGCTTCTGGGGCGAGCGCTTCTTCACCAGCGAGTACTGCGAGGTGGACGAGGCCATCGACGGCGCGGCGGCCTTCACGCACGCCGTGGTGGCGACGGGTGCGCGGCTCGTCTACGTCACCGGGCGCCACGAGGGCATGCGCGAGGGCTCCGTCGCCTGCATGCGGCGCCACGGCATGGCGGTGCCGGACGACGCGCGGGTGCTGCTCTTGATGAAGCCCACGCTGCGCGAGGACGACGACGCGTTCAAGCGAGAGGCGCACGCGAGGCTGGGTCGGCTGGGCACCGTGGTGGCCGCCTTCGACAACGAGCCCACCCACGCCAACGACTACCGGGTGCGCTTCCCCGAGGCCACCGTGATTCACCTGGCCACGGATCATTCCGGTCGACCGGTGACGCTGTTGGACGGCATCATCAGCGTCCCGCATTTCACCCTCGTTTCCTGACGCACCGCGCCTGGAACACAGGTGCGGCCCTGAGGGGTTTGAAAGGCTTTGAAGTCCCCCTGCCGCGCGCTATGAGGCGCACGGCGTTTGCCGCCCCGGGTGAGGAGGGGCGGACAGCATGGAGGCACCCGCGGTGGCCAGCCCGTACTCGAAAGACTTGCTGTTGACGATGTACCGGAAGATGTACCTCATCCGCCGTTTCGAGGAGCGCGCGGGCCAGCAGTACACGCTGGGGAAGATCGCCGGCTTCTGCCATCTGTACATTGGCCAGGAAGCCGTGGCGGTGGGCCCCATCGAGGCCATCCGGAAGGAAGATTACATGCTCAGCGCGTACCGCGACCACGGCCAGCCCCTGGCGCGCGGCAGCGACGCGGGCATGGTGATGGCGGAGCTGTTCGGCCGGGGCACCGGCTACAGCAAGGGCAAGGGCGGCTCGATGCACATCTTCGACATCGAGCACCAGTTCTACGGAGGCTACGGCATCGTCGGCGGGCAGATTCCGCTGGCGGCCGGCATGGCCTTCGCCAGCCGTTATCGCAACGAGGACCGCGTGACGGTCTGCTACTTCGGCGACGCGGCGGCCAACCAGGGCGCGCTCCACGAGACGTTCAACATGGCGTCGAAGTGGAAGCTGCCGGTCATCTACATCTGCGAGAACAACCGCTACGGCATGGGCACGGCCATCTCCCGCACGTCGGCGGTGCCGGAGATCTACAAGCGCGCCGCCGCCTACGACATGCGCGGCGAGCCGGTGGACGGCATGGACGTGCTGAAGATGTACGAGGCCGTGAAGGACGCGGCCGCGTGGTGCCGCGCGGGCAAGGGCCCCGTGCTGCTGGAGGCGAACACGTACCGCTTCCGTGGCCACTCCATGGCGGACCCGGCGACCTACCGCTCCAAGCAGGAGGTGGAGGAGGAGCGCAAGGGCGACCCCATCCCCAAGCTGCGCGACTACGCCATCAAGAACGGCCTGGGCGCGGACGCGGACTTCGAGCGAATCGAAGAAGAGGTGAAGGCGCAGGTGGACGCCGCGGTGAAGTTCGCGGACGAGTCCCCGGAGCCGAGCCTGGAAGAGCTGTGGCGCGACACCATCGTCGAGCCGGGCGAGCCGGACGTGCGTCCCCGTGAGCGGGTGCTGGGCACGAAGGTGACGAACTGGCCGTCGTATCCGAGCGGCCAGGAGCTGAAGGTGACGTGGGACCTGGAGCCGCGTGAGCAGGCGGAGCTTGCGGACAAGAAGGCGGGCCTGACCCGCTAGTTCCCCCGCCCCCTGACCAAACCAACCTTTTTGATTTCGAGTCGGAGCCGACGATGCCCGAGTTGATGTACCGCGAGGCCCTGAACCAGGCGCTCGCCGAGGAGATG
Source organism: Myxococcus sp. CA039A (assembly GCF_013336645.1). NCBI lineage: Bacteria > Pseudomonadati > Myxococcota > Myxococcia > Myxococcales > Myxococcaceae > Myxococcus > Myxococcus sp. CA039A. Next base: position 19,446 of record NZ_JABUMQ010000078.1, read on the forward strand.
GAGCGCGACGCCAACGTCTTCCTGATTGGCGAGGAAGTGGGTCGCTACAACGGCGCCTTCAAGGTGTCGCAGGGGCTGCTGGACAAGTTCGGGAGCGCGCGCATCATCGACGCGCCCATCTCCGAGCTGGGCTTCGGCGGCATGAGCGTGGGCGCGGCCATGGTGGGCCTGCGTCCCGTGGTGGAGATGATGACCTGGAACTTCGCGATTCTCGCGATGGACCAGATCGTCAACAACGCGGCCAAGCTGCGCCACATGTCCGGCGGTCAGCTGCGCTGCCCCATCGTCTTCCGGGGGCCGGGCGGCGCCGGTGGCCGGCTGTCCAGCCAGCACAGCCAGGCGCTGGAGTCCAACTACGCGCACTTCCCGGGCCTGAAGGTGATTGCGCCCGCGACGCCCGCGGACGCCAAGGGGATGCTCAAGGCGGCCATCCGCGACGAGAACCCCGTCATCATGTTCGAGGGCGAGCGGCTCTACGCGCTCAAGGGCGAGGTGCCCGAGGGCGAGCACGTCGTGCCGCTGGGCAAGGCGGACGTGAAGCGCGAGGGGACGGACGTCACCGTCATCACCTGGAGCCGCATGTATTACTTCTGCATGCAGGCGGCCGAGGAGTTGGCGAAGGAGGGCATCAGCGTGGAGGTCCTGGACCTGCGCACGCTGCGGCCCCTGGATGAGGAGGCCATCCTGGCGAGCGTGCGCAAGACGAACCGCGCCGTCATCGTCGAGGAGGGCTGGGCGCTGGCGGGTATCGGCGCTTCCGTGGTGGACATCATCCAGTCCAAGGCGTTCGACGAGCTGGACGCGCCGGTGGAGCGCGTGACGGGGCTCGATGTGAACATGTCCTATGCGGCGAACCTGGAGAACGCGACCCAGCCGGACGCGCCCAAGATCATCGCGGCCGTGAAGAAGGTGTTGTACCGCCAGGGAGCCTGACCCGTATGGCCACGCCCATTCAAATGCCGAGCCTCTCCCCGACGATGACGGAGGGGAAGATCGTCAAGTGGCTGAAGAAGGTGGGGGACAAGGTCTCCTCCGGTGAGGCACTCGCCGAGCTGGAGACGGACAAGTCCAACCTCGAAATCGAAGCCTACGACGACGGCTACCTGCTTCAGATTCTCGTCGGCGAGGACCAGTCGGCCCCCGTCGGCGCGCCCATCGCCTATATCGGCGCGCAGGGCGAGAAGGTGGCGGCGGGTGGCGCTCCGGCGCCCAAGGCCGCCGCGCCCGCCTCCGCTCCCACGCCTGCTCCCGCCGCGAAGGTCGAGGCCCCCGTGGCCCCGGCCGCCGCTCCCGCGACGGGCGGTGGTCGCATCGCCATCCAGTTGCCGAGCCTCTCCCCGACGATGACGGAGGGGAAGATCGTCAAGTGGCTGAAGAAGGTGGGGGACAAGGTCTCCTCTGGCGAGGCGCTCGCCGAGCTGGAGACGGACAAGTCCAACCTCGAAATCGAAGCCTATGACGACGGGACGCTGGCGGAGATCGTCGTCGGGGAGAACCAGTCGGCGCCCGTCGGCTCGCCCATCGCCTACCTCACGCCCAAGGGTGGCAAGGCCGCCGCTGCTCCGACTCCGGCCGCCGTGCCGAAGCCCGTCGAGGCCGCCGCGCCCAGGCCCCCAGCGCCCGCCGCACAGGCCACGCCTGCCGCGTCGGCACCGGTGGCCTCCGGAGGACGACGCGTCCGGGCCAGCCCGCTGGCGAAGAAGATCGCCAAGGACCGGGGCCTGGACATCGCCCAGGTGCAGGGCTCCGGCCCGTCGGGTCGCGTGGTGAAGCGCGACATCGAGGAGGCGCTGGCTCGGGGCGTGAAGGCTCCGGCGGCCGCTCCCTCGGCGCCCGCCGCGCGCAAGGCTCCGTCCGCGGCGACGGTGGCCCGGCCCGAGGCGCGGTCCGAGCCGCTGTCGTCCATGCGCAAGGTCATCGCGCAGCGGATGACGGAGGTGAAGCCCGGCGTGCCGCACTTCTATCTCACCCTCGAGGTGGAGATGGATGCCGCGGTGAAGGTGCGCGAGGAGGCGAAGGCGATGGAGCTCAAGGTCTCCGTCAACGACCTCATCGTGAAGGCCGTGGCGATGGCCGTGCGTCGCTACCCGAAGATCAACGTCTCGCTCCAGGGGGACCAGGTGGTCCACCACGGCTCGGTGGACGTGGGTATCGCCGTGGCGCTGGAGCAGGGGCTCATCACGCCCGTCATCCGCGACGCGGACACCAAGGGGCTCCAGGCGATCTCCACGGAGGTGCGTGAGCTGGCGGAGCGCGCCCGCAAGCGCGCCCTCAAGCCCGAGGAGTACACGGGCGGCTCCATCACCGTGAGCAACCTGGGCATGTACGGCATCGACCAGTTCGTCGCCATCATCAACCCGCCGCAGGCGTCCATCCTCGCGGTGGGCGCGGTGGCGGACAAGGTGGTGGCGCGGGACGGGCAGATGGTGATTCGCAAGATGATGACGGCGACGCTGTCGTGCGACCACCGCATCATCGACGGTGCCATCGGCGCGGAGTTCCTGCGGGAGCTGCGCGGCCTGCTCGAGCACCCGACGCGGCTGCTCTTCTAGGCCGTTCTCGTGGCCCGCTCCTCGTCGTGCCCCATTCTCAGGGGCGCACGGGAGCGGGCCGCTTCGTCACTGGCGCGTCGGCTCTTCGCGGCGCGCTTCCTCTTCCAGTCGTCGCTGCTCGCACGTCACGCTCGCCTGCTGCTCGCGGCTCGTGCCCGTGGGCAGGTCATGCTCGTCTCCCAGCGAACGGCCCCTCATGCCCGGCCAGGGCTCGGGGCGCGTGGCCTCTACGTGTTCGATGTGCTCCACGTAATCACTGTCACTGGCCGCATTGCGCGGCACGTCGTCCGGCTTGTCCTGGTGCGCCATGGCGCTGTCCTCCTGGGGGTGGAGACTCGTGCGGAGTCCCTCCGTTAACGGTGTGACGCGAGGCGATAGGCGTCCACCCCGAGGCCCCGCCGCAAGGCCCGTTCCCTCGCTTGCTGAGCAGGCACGAAAAAAAGGCCGGCAGCCGCGTCGGTTCGCTGCTTAACTTCGTCCAAATGAACGACGACATGACACGCGAACGGCTCGTCCAGGGTGTGTCGGAGTTGGAGGAGCGGGTGGGCCAGCCGCTGCCTCTCGCGCAGTCGCTGCACCAGGCCCTGCTCGGCGCGGTGTTCCCCCTCACCGCTGAAGAGCTCACCTGGGTGGCCCGGGAGAACGAGGCCCCGCCCACGGTGCTCTCGCTGCTGGGCGTGCTGCCCAGGGGCAGCTTCCCCTCCGTGGACGCGGTGGCCGTGGCCCTCGAGCAGGATGCCGCCCACGCGGAGCAGCTCCCCGAGACGCGCGACTCCACCCTCACATCTCCCCGCTGAATCCTCCCTCCCAGGCGCGCCGGGCGCTCTCCCGGCGTGTCCATGCAAAGCCGCCTGGCACCTCCGTGCCCAGGCAGGGAACCATGCGGTCGTCTGGATTTTCCTGGGGGTCAAACCTGTCTGGTTGCTCTAGAGTTGAGGAGGCATTGCGTCCCGGGGGGACGGTTCCGTCGGCACCCAGAAGAAAGGGAGTCGGAGGAGGCGCTATCCTAGGCGTCACCAGCCTGGCCTCGTCGTGGGATAGCCGGCCAGGAGGAGCGTCATGAACCCGTCTGAGCTACCCGCGGTGCTGTACGTCGACGACGACGCCCTGAACCTGCGGGTCTTCGACGCGAACTTCGGACAACGCTTCCGCATCTTCCGCAGCGCATCGCCAAGCGAGGCGTTGACGCTGCTCGAGCAGCGCAAGGGAGAGATTGGCGTCATCCTCTCCGACCAGCGCATGCCGGGGATGACGGGCGTGGAGCTGCTGGAGCGGGCGCGTTCGATTGCGCCCGACGCCAAGCGCATGCTCGTCACGGCGTATGCGGACATGCAGGCCGTCATCGACGCGGTGAACCGCGGCCAGGTGACGCGCTACTTCGTCAAGCCGTGGGACCGCTCGGAGCTTCAGGCGGCGCTGGACGACGCGCTGAAGATTGCCCGGCTGGAGCTGCGCATCCGCGAGGTGGAAGGGCGGATGATGAAGTCGGAGCGTCTGGCCACGCTGGGCCAGGTGACGGCGGGCATCGCCCACGAGCTGATGGGCCCGGTGGGCTACCTGTCGCAGAACGTGGCGTCGCTGCAGCGCGACCTGACCAGCGTCATCCAGTACGTGTCGAAGCATCTGCCGGCGGACCCGAGTCCTCCTGTCGCGGAGACGGTGGAGGACCTGCCCGCGCTCATCAAGGACCTGGCGGACGGCGCGGAGCATCTGCGGCAGGTGGCGCTCGGGCTGCGCGCGCAGGCGCGTGGCGAGGACATGGAGGGCACGGCGGACGTGGCCGAAGTGGTCTCCTTCGCGGTGAAGCTGGCGCGGGCGGAGGTTCGAGACAGGGCGCGGCTGACGAGCAACGGCGAGCCGGTGCGGGTCGTCTTCGGTCCGGTGAAGTTGTGCCAGGTGTTGCTCAACCTCGTGGTCAACGCGGCGCAGGCCATGGGTGGCACGGGACGTCAGGGGCGCATCGAGGTGCGCTGGTCCGTACGCCCCGAGGACGTGGTCCTCACGGTGGCGGACAACGGCTGCGGCATCCCCATGGACCTGCAGGAGCGCGTCTTCCAGCCGCTGTTCACCACGAAGCCGGTGGGCATCGGCACGGGCCTGGGCCTGTCCATCTGCCGGGAGCTGGTGACGCAGGCGGGTGGCAACCTGCGGCTGTCGTCCACGCCGGGCGAGGGCACGGACATCGAAATCACCCTCCGGCGAGCCCCGCTCCCCTGAGGCCGAAGGCGTTGCTGAGCACGCGCCACATCCGGTGGAGTGACTCGCCTTCCGAGCGGCGCACGTCCTCCACCAGCACCGCGCGCTGGGGCTGCGCCCCTTCTCGGGCGTACTCCACGACGAGCGCGTAGCGGGGCCCGGGACGCTCGACGAGGTGCACCGCGCGCACGGCGTCGAAGGGCACCAGCTCCGAGCGGGTGGCGCCGGGGGTCCAGGCCAGCCGCTCCAGGCGCAGCGTCTCCGAGCGGAAGTGCAGCACGAATCGGCGGCGTCCCAGCCGGGCCTCGAATCGCAGGGCCACTCCGACGAGGGCCGCGGCGACGAGGGCCAGCGTCCCGGCTGTGATGGGGAAGGCGCCCTTCTCGAGGCCCACCATGACGGCGGCGCCCAGCGCGCAGCCCACGGCGACACCCACACACAGTCCCGGCAGCATTCTCCGCTCCCAGCGCGGAGGGAGGGATTCGCCCAGCAGCCGCCCCCCGTCGTAACGCAGGCGCACGTCCCCCAGCAGCGGGGGCACCCGGTTCTCCAGCAACGCGTCCTCGAAGCTCGCCACGGACGGCAGCATAGCGGCCCTCGCATGCGAGCCTCGAAGTCCGCGTGAAGCTGTGCGAATCTCCCAAGTCATGGATCTCCCGTTCGAGACCGGTGAGGGCGGCGGTGGGGAGGGGGGAACGCTCGCCTCGACGGTGTTGGTGGTGGACGACGAGCCCGTCGTGCTCGACATCTGCGCGCGGCTATTGGAGCGCGAGTCGGACCTGGTGGTGTTGGTGGCGGCGAGCGCGGAGGATGCGCTGCCCATTCTTCGCGAGCAGCGCGTCGACGTGCTGGTGACGGACAAGAACCTGCCCGGCATGGGTGGGGTGGATCTCGTCGCGGAGGCGCGCAACCTCCAGCCCACGATGGAGGCGCTGATGATTACGGCCTACGCGAGCAGCGAGTCCGTCATCGCCGCGTTCGCCGCGGGGGCGAGTGACTACATCCTCAAGCCTTTCGACGACTTGCGCGTGCTGCGCGCCAAGGTGCGGGCGGCGCTGGAGCGGCGGACGTCCGGGACGCAGGTGCGGGAGCAGGCGCGGGAGCAGGCCCGGGAAGCGGCCGCGCTGCTAGCGGCAGGGCAGGACGCACCGGAGCCGGCGCACGTGGCGCTGGAGGTGGAGCTGCGGGCCTACGAGGAGTCCTCTCGCACGGTGCTGGAGGGGAAGGTGGCGGTGGTGGGCAGCGAGGATGCGCTCCGCGCGCTGAGGGAGGCGGGCTTCGAGGTGCGAGAGGTGGCGCCGTACGCGCCTGAGCTGGAGACGGTGGACGTCGTCGTTGTCGAGACGGGCGATCCGCAGTGGCGCACGCTGGCGGAGCGCCTCCAGCGACGGCCTCCGGACGTGCTGCTGCTGGCCAGTCCGCAGGCGGACCTGGGGGACCTGCTGGAGGCCATCACCCTGCGCATGGACCTGGTGGGATTTGGCAGCACGCAGGGCGCGAGCGCGCTTCCGGAGAAGGTGCGGATGCTGCTCCTGCGCCGGGGCGTGCAGCGGGCACAGGACCGGCTCGCCGCCGCGCTCTCCGTGTTCCGCCGGAGCATCCCCACGCCGTCGGCTTGAGTCGGTACAACAGGGGAGGGGACGGGGCGCGAGCGCCCTCAGGGGGCAGTGCCGTCGAGCTGACGCGCGAACTCGAGTTGGACGTTCAGCAACTCCGTCATGGGGACCGCGCGCCGAGACACGAGGGCAGGGTCCTTGCCCTCCGCTGTCCATAGCGGAGGGTGGAGGGAGAAACCCTCATCCGGGGAGAGGCGTGAGACATCCTCGCTCCAGCCGGACCAGCGGTACGCGCCGTAGAACTCGGAGAGATCTCCTTCAAGAAAGAAGGCGAGCAGGTCCGAGTAGCCGCGTCCCAGGTCCTCCCACTTGAGCGAGTCGGGGGCGAAGTAGAACGCGCCGCCACGTCCTTCGCCGAGCGCCCCGCCGTCGAGTGCGAAGTGGCCACCGAGGACGTCGTGGGCGACGAGTAGCATCCCTTGTGTCGGTGCCACCGCCAGATGCGCGCCCAGGGCATTCCAATTCGCCAGGCTCCCGCGCATCCGCACACCACCGCTGCCCAGGACTCGGAGCCAGCCCTGGTCGACGAGCAGCCCACCTGTTTCATAGGCCACCGCGCCCAAGGTGGAGCGGGTCGTCACTTGAAGCTGCTGGAGCACCTCGCCCGCAGCCACTTCATCCCGAGGCAGAACCTCGACGGGGCTGCTCGCGGAGGCGAGCCACTCCTGCACGAGGGGCCAGGCCGGCGAGGTTGCGTCGAGCAGCTCCTGCAACGTCCGCATGGCGAGCCACCGTGCCCCGGAAAAACAAAACGCCGCCTTCTTTTCAGAAGGCGGCGTCGGAGTGACCCTGCCGGGATTCGAACCCGAGTTTGAGCCGTGAGAGGGCTCCGTCCTAACCGCTAGACGACAGGGCCGACATTTCGCTGCAACCACCGTGTTTCTGCTGCTGCTTCCTACATTCTCGTTTTGCTCTCGTCAACCTTCTGATTTCGAGCTTCCTGAGGTGCTGCGGACTGCGGTGCTGCGAGCTGGGGAACTAGGATTCGAACCTAGATAAGCAGAGTCAGAGTCTGCTGTCCTGCCGTTAGACGATTCCCCAATCACTGCGGCTGCCTCTACTACCAACACCGCCCAGCGACTGCAACAACTTCGGTGGGCGGCTGCTGCTGCGACTTCTACTTCTTCTTCCCCGACTTCGTCTCCGGCTTTTTCACCGGCTTGACCGCCTGCTGGGTCGGGACGATGTAGATGCGAACTTCCTCGTTCGCCTCGTAAATATTCAGCCCCGCGAAGTTCTTCCCCGAGGGGTTGGTGATGTGGACCGCTTTCACGCCCGGCTGGTTGACGATCTGCCGTCGTGGATAGCTGCTCGTCGAGTAGACCGAGCGGTAGTAGTCCAGCGTCGCCTCGAAGTCCTTCGGCACCCTGTAACGGTTCTCCCCCACCTTCTGAGCACCGTCCGGAAGCTGCGCGCCGCTGACCACGTCGGCACTCGCCCCCGCCACCCAGAGCGCACACAGCGCCGCACCGAGCGGGCGCGCCTTATAGAAATGCCGTTTCATGGTGTCAAGTGCACGCATCATGGGTGGTGAAGATAGGTGCCGAAGCGGCGGACGTCCACCGCTTCGTCGGGCGGTACGTCACCCGCCCCGCGTGAGCGCGGCGTCGATGCGACGCAGGGCCTCGTCCCGCCCCGCGAGCAGCAGTGTCTCTCCGATGCCCGGGCTCGTGGTGTTGCCGGTGATGGCGACCCGCACCGGCTGCGCCACCTTGCCCATGCCCACGCTGGAGGACTCGCTCACGGCCTTCACCACGCCGTCCAGCGACTCCACCGTCCACTCGGACAGCGCGGCGACGCCGTCGCGCACCTTGCGCAGCAGCACGAGCGAATCACCGACGAGGTGCTTGGCCGCGGCCTTCTCGTCGAGCGTGACGCCCGTGCCGAAGTAGAGCGCCGCCGTGGTGGCCATCTCCTCCAGCGTGCGAGCGCGCTCCTTGAGCGCATGCACCAGCGGAACCAGCCGCGAGTCGCCCTTCGCCTGGAAGCCCTTGGCCTCGAGGAAGGGCACCAGTCGCTCGGCGACGGTGGCCTCCGGCAGAAGCTTCATCCACTGCTGGTTGAGCCACAGCAGCTTCTCCGGGTTCCACACGCCGGACGTCGTGCCGACATCGGAGAAGTCGAACCACTCCTCCATCTGCTCGCGAGTGATGACCTCGTCGTTGCCGTGGCTCCAACCCAGGCGGATGACGAAGTTGCTCAGCGCCTCCGGCATGATGCCGGTGCGCTTGTGCAGCATCACATCCGCCTCCGGGTGCTTGCGCTTGGAGAGCTTCTCGCGGTCCGGCCCGAGGATGAGCGGCAGGTGCGCGAACTCGGGCGGCTGCCAGCCCAGTGCCTGGTAGAGCATCAGCTGCGGGAAGGTGGAGTTGACGTGCTCCTGCCCGCGCGCCACCAGGGTGATCTCCATCAGGTGGTCATCGATGACGCAGCCGAAGTTGTAGAGCGGGATGCCGTCCGCGCGCAGCATGACCCAGTCATCCAGGTCCGAGTACGGCTTGGTGATGACACCCAGCGCCTTGTCGTCGAACGACACGGTGCCCTCGGTGGAGGGCATCTTGAAGCGGATGACGGCCTCCTCCTCGCGACGGCCCGCCGGAGGACCCTTCAAGTCGCGGCACGTGCCCGGGTACTTGTAGAAGCCGCCGGACTTCTCCATCGACTCGCGCTGGGCCTCCAGGTCCTGCTTCGTGCAGTAGCAGCGGTAGGCCTTGCCCTCGGCGAGCAGCCGCTGGGAGTGCTCGCGATAGGTGTCCAGGCGCTGCGTCTGGAAGTAGGGCGCGTGCGGGCCCTCCTTGCCAGGGCCCTCGGTCCAGTCGATGCCCAGCCACACCAACCCGTCGAGGATGGCCTGCACCGACTCGGCGGTGGAACGCACGCGGTCGGTGTCCTCCATGCGAACAATGAACGTGCCGCCGAACCTCCGGGCCTGGAGGTAGTTCATCAGCGCCGTACGGGCACCGCCAATGTGGAGGTAGCCGGTGGGCGAGGGAGCGAAGCGGACGCGTGGGGCAGTGGGCATACGGGCGCGCGGATTAGCAGGGAGGCGGTAGGGGGTCAACGCGGATGGGCACGCTGAGGTATGGTGCGCGCCGAGGAGAGAAAGCGTATGTCGATTCGTCAGCTATTTCGCATGGGGATGGTGACGGTGGCGCTGTTGGGCGCCCTGCCCGCGGCCGCCACCACGCAGCTCCGGGTGGACCTGTCGCAGCTCTCCCGGGACTCGGACGCCGTCATTCACGGGGTCGTGCGTCGAGTGGAGAGCCGATGGAGCGGTGATGGTCGGCGCATCGTCACCGACGTCGAAGTCGAGGTGAAGGAGCCGCTCAAGGGACAGCCTGGGGGCACGGTGCTCGTGACGCAGCCCGGCGGTCAGGTGGGCGATATCGGACAGGTGGTGCACGGGCTCGCATCGTTCAAAACGGGCGAGGAGGTCGTCATCTTCCTGCGCAAGCGCGGCACGCAGGCCTTCCGTCTCTCCGGTCAGGCCCAGGGCAAGTACCAGGTGGTGCGCGAGGAGGCGGGCAAGCCCGCGATGGCCGTCCCGGAGCCCTCGGAGGCGCTCCTGCTGGACCCCGTCACGCGTCAGCCGAGCACGGTGGTGGAGAAGCCGAGGACCCTCGCGGAGCTCAAGGCGGCCATCCGCGCCGCGCTGACGGAGCCGGCGCCGTGACGCCCGCGGCAACCCTGCTCGCGGTCCTCGTGCTGGGACAGTTCGACCCCTATGTCCGCAGTCGGGTGACCCCGGGCGATGACGCCACCCAGTGTCTGTACTGGACGCAGCCGAGCATCACCTGGAACCAGAGCAGCTTCGGCAATCCGGACACGACGAGCGACACGGAGTTCGAGGCCATCCGCGTCGCCTTCCAGAGCTGGGAGGACATCTTCGCCGCCTGCGGCAACCTGACGCTGCGGCAGGGCCCCGTCATCGACGAGCGCAAGGCGGGCTATCTGCGCGGACAGCAGAACCAGAACGTGGTGCTCTTCCGCACGAAGGTCTGTAGCGCGTTGGTGGCGGCCACGGACGCGTGTTGGAAGGCGGAGACGTGCGGCAATCAATACGACTGCTGGGATGACGACGAGAGCACCCTCGCCATCACCCTGACGACGTACGACAAGCGCTCGGGCATCATCTACGACTCGGATATCTCCTTCAACGCGAGCCAGTACGTCTTCACCACGGCGAACGGGCCCACCTGCTTTCCTCCCGTGACGACGAACTGTGTCTCCACCGACGTGCAGAACACCGCCACGCACGAGATTGGTCACTTCGTCGGCCTGGACCACACGCGCCTCGCGAGCTCCACGATGTTCCCGAGCGCTCAGGCCGGAGAAGTGTCCAAGCGGACCATCGACTCCGGCTCCCGCGACTTCGTCTGCTCTGTCTACGCCAAGGGCGGCGCCAGTCAGGCGTGTCTGCATCCGGTGATGAACGACGAGCTGGGACCCAAGGGTGGGGGCTGCTCTGCGACAGGCGCTTCGTCGCTCGGCCCCGCGCTGATGGCCTGGGTGCTGTGGCGGCGACGTCGTGCGCGGGAGGTCCGCTCATGAGCGTGCGGTGGCTACTGGGCCTTGTGCTCCTCGCCTCCTCGCCCGCCCTGGCGCAGGAGGAGTTCCCCTATCGTCGCACCGTCGTTCCGGGCAGGCCCTTGTGTCTGCTGTGGCCGGTGCGCGAGTACATCTACCACCTGGACGCGGACGGCAGCGCGCGCACGCCAGGGGACACCGAGGTCGCCGCCATCGAGGCGTCCTTCGAGTCCTGGCGACAGGTGTCGAAGACGTGCAGCGACTACGCCTTCAAGCGCGGTGACGACTGGAGCCTTCCCGTGGTCGTGGGCTACGACCAGGAGCGGCCCTTCGCCAACTACAACATCGTCACGTTCCGCGAGACGTCGTGTGATGACGTCGTCGCGGCGGATGACCCGTGCTGGGACGCGGAGACGTGCGGAAACCAGTACACCTGCTGGGAGCACGGCGATGGAACCATCGGCCTCACCACCTCCACGTTCAGCTTCACCGACGGCCGGGTGCTCGACTCGGACATCGAGCTGAACGCGTCCCAGCCCGGAGGCAGCACGGGCTTCCTCTTCACCACGGTGGACTCGCCGCCGTGCCTGGGCGTCCCGGCCACGAACTGCGTGGCCACGGACCTGCAGAACACCATGACGCATGAGATTGGCCACGTCGTGGGGCTGGACCACGTGCCCATCTCCGGGGCCACCATGGAGCCCACCGCGCCGCCGGGCGAGACGCGCAAGCGCATCATCGACGCGGGCTCCGCCGCCGGCTTCTGCTCCATCTATCCCCGGGGCCTTCCACCCAATCAGTGCCTCATGCGCGCGGAGGCGGGCATCGTGCTCCTGGCGGACGGGCGGGGCACCGGTTGCGCCGCCGCTCCTGGCGCGGGTGTCATGGGGGCCTGGCTGGCTGCCCTGGCCTTCTTGCGCGGGAGGCGGCGGACGGGCGGACGTCGGGATGGCACTGCGTCCACACGCGAGCGGACTTAGAACGAAGAACGTGGCTGTCGCTTTCTTCGACCTCGACAAGACGTTGATTGCCGCCAACTCCGGCTCGCTGTGGGTCCGCCGCGAGCTGGAGCTGGGGCACATCACCCGGTGGCAGGCCGTGCGCGCGAGCCTGTGGATTGCCCGCTACCACCTGGGCTTCGTATCCATGCGGGACGCGGTGGAGCGCGCGGTCGCTCTGCTCGCGGGCTCGCGGGCCCGTCCCATCCAGCAGCGCACCGCGGACTTCTACGAGCAGACGGTGCGCTCGCTCTATCGCCCGGGTGCGCTCGTCGCAGTGGAGGAGCACCGCCGCGCCGGTGACAGGCTGGCGCTCTTGACGTCCTCGTCGGGCTACCTGTCGGAGTGGGTGGCGCGCGAGCTGCGGCTGGACGCGGTGCTCTGCAACCGCTTCGAGGTGGATGCCGAAGGTCTGCACACGGGCCGTCCGCTGGGGCCCATCTGCTTCGGCGAGGGCAAGCTCACGTACGCGGAGGGCTACGCTCGCGAAGTGGGCGTGCCGCTGGCCGCGTGTGCCTTCTACACGGACTCGTACTCCGACTTGTCCGTGCTGGAGGTGGTGGGGCGGCCGGTGGCCGTGCATCCCGACCACCGGCTCAAGCGCGAGGCCCGGAAGCGAGGCTGGCCGGTGGTGAGCTGGGGTGTTCCGTCCGGAGGGGGCGCCATGTCCTTGCCGCCCGCGCCTCCGGTGGTGCCTTCCACCGGGCCCTGAGCGCGCGACGCCCAAGGCCCGGCGAGTCGCGCGGACCTCAGCGGCGCGGCGCGACCAACCGCATGCTGAAGGTGTAGTCCACGTTCACCGGATGGCCCTGGTACATGATGGGCTTGTAGGTGCGGGACTGGAGCGAATCCAGCACCGGCTTCTCCATGTACGTGACGGACTTGATGACGCGGCACTTCTCCACGCGGCCCTTGGTGGTGATGGTGCAGCGGACAATCATCACGCCCTCGGCCTTCGCCGCCATCGCCTCGCGCGTGTAGACGAGGTCCTTGCTCTGGTCGACCATCTCCGGGCGGGACATGTCCTCGTTGTAGGGCAGCACGTCGCCGCGCGCGGAGGCGAGCGCCGCGGTGGGCAGCACCGGCACCGCCAGCCCACCCGACACGCCCTTGGCCTGCGTCGCCGCCGCCGCACCCACGCCGCCCGCGGTCTGCGGAGCCGCCGGCTCGGCGGCAATCGCCTGGGTGGGCGAGAGCAGCACCGGCGCGGACATTCCACCCGGCGTCGCCACGGGCTCGGCCACTTCGACTTCGTCCGTGGCGGCGGAGGCGGACGCCACCTCCACGCCACCGCCCCGACCCGCGCCACCCCGGCGCTTCTGGAGCTTCTGCGACAGCACCACGTCACCGGAGCCGCCCGTGACGACGGTCTCCATCTGGTAGCCCTCCATCGCGAAGGTGAGCTCCACGGTGATGGAGCCGTCCTGTCCCGCCGGCAGCTCCAGGGTGAAGGGCGTCGTGCCGCGCTCCTTGCCCCGGTAGAAGACGCGCGCGCCGCTGGGCTGGCTCATCAGCTTGAAGCGGACCTTGTGCGCGCCGGCGGGAATGGGCGCCTCCTGCGCGGGCGCCGTGGGCGGAGCCTGCACGGGGGCCTGCGCCACCGCCTCCGGCTTCGTCTCCGGCGGCTTGACGGGGTCCTTGTTGCTCATGAAGAAGACGGCGCCCACGGCGACGAGTCCCGCCACCGCCAGTCCGCCCAGTCCGCCGATGGCCAGCGTGCGCTGACGGGCGCGCTGGACGGCCACCGGCACCTCCACGCTGATGTCCACCGCGAGCGTGTCACCAGAGTCCGTCCCCGAGCTGCCGGCGCTGGAGAACAGCGGGGAGGGGTAGGGGCCCGTCGTCGTCGCGCCACCGGGGCGCTTGAAGATGCCGCTGTTGCCGCCCGCGGACATGCTCGCCTCGCGCAGGCCCTCCAGCAGCTCGTCCATCGTCTGGAAGCGACGCGCCGGGTCCTTCTCCAGGCAGCGGCGCACCACCGCCTCGATTTCCGGCGGCACCGCGATGTCCGGGCGCAGCTGCTGGAAGGTGGGCGGGGCTTCCTTGTAATGAGCGAAGATGAGTTCGATGTGGTCCCGCGCGATGAACGGCGGGCGCCCCATCAGCATCTGGAAGAGGACGATGCCCAGCGAGTACACGTCGCTGCGCGCGTCCGTCGCGTTGCGCGCCTGCTCCGGCGCCATGTACTGCGGCGAGCCGAGGAACGTGCCGTTCTGGGTGATCTCCGGGGCGATCTGCCCTTCCTGCGGCTCGGCCACCGACTTCACGAGCCCGAAGTCCAGGACCTTGACCAGGTCCTGATCCTGCTCGTTGAGCAGCATGATGTTCGCGGGCTTCAGGTCCCGGTGGATGATGCCCAGGCTGTGCGCCTCGCGCAGCGAGCGGCAGATCTGCTGGGTGATGGCGATGGCGCGCGACCACGACAGCGGCCCCACCTGCCCGAGCACCTGGGCCAGCGTGCGGCCGTCCAGGTACTCCATGGCGATGTAGAAGATGCCATCGTCCGTCTGCCCGTAGTCGATGACGGTGACGGTGTTGGGATGGCGCAGCTTCGAGGTGAGGGAGGCCTCGCGCAGGAAGCGCTTCTGGAAGCCGGGGTCCCGGGTGCTGGAGTAGCTGGGGTTGAGGACCTTGAGCGCGACGACTCGCTCCAGGGGGGCCTGGAGGGCTCGGTAGACCTTTCCCATGCCGCCGATACCCAGGGGATCCAGGATGCTGAATCGACCGTTCAGGGTCCGGCCGATGAGCGGATCCGCGCCCGTCGCGGCGGGCGTCTCGGGGTTCGGCGAGTCGCCCTTGATCATTCGTACCCCCTGACTACAAGCAACATGGATTCTCCAGGAGTGTGCCGGGTACGCATCAAACCATATCTCCACTTCCGGACGCACTCCCGGCCTCGCGGATCCACGACGTACCAAGGCGGCTGACAGCACACACCTGGGCCGTCGGGTGTGGGACGGTCCATTTCACCCCGCATTGAACTCCTTCACGGCCCGGACTACCGTGAGTCCACCCGCGCGCCAGGGCTGAAGCGGGCGGGGACGCCCCCCATGGCAGACACCCCCAACTCCCCCGTCGTGGATGCACAGCTTCGCCGCGCCTCCGTTCAGGAGCGCCTTGGCGCGCTGGAGGTCGAGCAGGCGCGACTGCGCCAGGAGCTGGTCTCCCTGTCGGGAGAGCTGCGACTGCCGGGCCTCTATCTCACCCTGGACGCGGCGGGCACCAGCGCGCTGCTGGTGGCGGACGCGGTCCAGGAGGTGGTCCGTCTGGTGGAGCTGGAGCCGCTGCCGGGAGCCCCCCCTCATGTCGCGGGGACCTTCATCTACAGAGGAAGCCCCGCTGTCGCCGTGGACCTGGCCGTGCTGCTGGGCGTGACGCGCGAGCCGGCGCTGGATGCGCACCTGGTCATCTGCAAGGGCGCTCGGCCGGTCGCCGTGCTGGTGGACAGGGTCCGCGACCTTGTCGAGGCGCCGGTGCTCGTGGAGGGCACTCCGGATGGTGACGTGGCCCTGCCGTGGGATGGCACCGGGTTGATGGCGGGCCTGTGCCGGACGCCCGAGGGGATTCGCCCGCTGCTGCGCATCTCCGCGGTGCTGGTGGGGTCGGAGGAGACGTGAGCGAGGCCGTCCTCGACGACGCGACGCTCGTGAAGGTCGAGGAGGTCCTCCGGGCCGCCTGCGGCCTGACGCTCGCGCACAGCCTGCGACGCTCATTGGAGACGGCGCTGGCGCGCTCCGCGGAGTCTCGCGGCCTGGAGCCCGAGTCCTTCCTGCGCGGCCTCTTGCGGCGGGACGCGCAGGCGGTGGAGACCTTCATCGAGTACGCCGTCATCGGCGAGACGTACTTCTTCCGTCACCCGGAGCACCTTCGCTCGCTCGCGAGGCTGGCGCTTCCCCAGGCCGGCCCGTTCTTCCAGGTGTGGAGCGCGGGCTGCGCCAGCGGCGAGGAGCCCTACAGCATCGCCATGGCGTTGCTCGCGGCGGGCGTGCCGGAGGGGCAGTTCCGCGTGCTGGCCACGGACGTGTCGGGCCGGGCGTTGGAGCGCGCGCGGGACGGGCTGTATGGCCCCTGGTCCCTGCGCCACATCGAGCCGGAATTGGAGCGGCGCTTCCTGGAGCCTCGGGGCGAACAGCTCTCCGTCGTGGCCCAGGTGCGGCGTATGGTGGAGTTCCGTCGTCACAACCTGGCCACGGAGCCGCCACCCCTGAGCGCACCGAGCGCCATCTTCTGCCGCAATGTCCTCATCTACTTCCCACCGGAGCTGGTGCGGCGGGTGCTGGAGCACTTCGTCTCCGTGCTCGCGCCGGGGGGACTGCTCTTCGTCTCGCCCGCCGAGGTGCCCCTCACCAACGGGCTGGGCCTGGAGGCGGTGGACGCCGAGGGCAGCGTGGCGCTGAGGGTTCCTCCTCCCGGATGGACGCGTCCCGCGCCGCCCACTCCGCGCGCCGTTCGCGACGCCGCCACCGCCCTGCGTGCCGCGGCGCGCGCGCTGCCGCCTCGTCCTCCGCCCCCCGTGGAGCCTCCGCCGAAGC
>NZ_JABUMQ010000789.1:0-434 GCF_013336645.1 Myxococcus sp. CA039A
GAGCTATGTCGTGGAAGGGGACACCATGAAAGTCGTTGTTGATCGCTGCCCCATATCCGGCCAATGCACAACCATGCTGCGGCGCGACGTGAAGCCCGGACCTGCTGGCCCGGCCCGTCAGGAAATTCCCTTGATGGCGCCGCGCGTGGTGATGCTGTACGCCGATGGCGAAACACAGATTTTTCCGTAAGGGCATCCCATGAGCGACAAGGTCGTCCTCGGCATCCATAGTCACGTAGACCCCAATACACAGGGGTCGTTCAATCAGTTCGTGGACGGCCACGCCTGGATCTCGGTGACGCGAAACGGCCATACGACGTTCCATGGCCTGTGGCCAGACAACCATCCACTCGTTGAGGACAATGGCCCAGGTTCGGACATCCGCGAAGGCATGGAAGCCCGGGCCACACCTTCGGCCTCACGCTATTACGAAT
>NZ_JABUMQ010000790.1:0-433 GCF_013336645.1 Myxococcus sp. CA039A
TCGTTATGGAAAGAATAAGAAACGGAGGGAAATCCATTGACCGGACCAGATGGGAGGCTTCTTCCTCCGGCAGGCTATTATCGGACCGTAGAGGAATGGTTCTCGGCGTGTCAATCGAATGGCAACCCGACGGAAGGAAACAAGCTGGATTTTTTTTCTGAACATGACAGTCAATTTAGTACACCTAAAGGGCTGGATGAAGCGTTCACTCCCCGGGAATATCACCAGCGTCTTCATCACAGCGCATTTGTGGCCGTTATCCCCGGCGGCAGGCTATGGGAACCGAGAGGCGCGGTCATCACGCCGGACTTGATTATTATTATTTCATCGGGAATAAAATGCAGCCGTCGAAAAGCTTGTTTGAATATAACAAGGTTAGAGAAGTAAGCCGAGCGGCACAGGGAATTGAAGTGGATATCGATCGGCTGAGGAG
>NZ_JABUMQ010000791.1:0-431 GCF_013336645.1 Myxococcus sp. CA039A
GGCGTCAGCCGTCAGAGGTGGATCCGGCAAAGATGGCGGCGAACGCGCGCTGGATCAAGCGCTGCACTCACCGCCGTGGCTGCGGTTCGCTGGACATCGGTGATGCGGGCACGTTAGACGGCGCCGTCGCCGGCACCGTCTGCATCGGCGCGGCGGAGGGCGAAGGCATCACCAATGGCGCGGTCGCCGTCAGCTGCAGCAGCGCTGCCCAGTCCTGGCGGTTGAAGCTGCATTCGTCCTCGCGGCCCGGCGTGCAGCTGGGCTCGATGCCGGTGCTGTTGCGTTCGCGCGCCGGCGGCAGCTTGATCAACCCGGTGCGGTCCAGCGGCAGCAGTCGCATCGCCACCGTGTTCATCACGTTGCCGCCCACCAGGTACAGGGTCTGGTCGCCCCCCAGGTTGGCGGCCACCACTACTTCGCAATGTGATTTC
>NZ_JABUMQ010000792.1:0-430 GCF_013336645.1 Myxococcus sp. CA039A
GCATGCTTGAATCGCAAGGCGTCATCCGGGCCGAGCAAATCGCAGAAGCCTACATTCCTGCCAATATGGTTGAATTTCTTCAAGGCGGACAGCAAAGTCTCCAATTGGCCAAACAGGCGATCGAATATGTTCGGCAGAATGAGGCTGCCTTGAAATATAAGGCGGTTCACCCGACTTCAGATGTAAAATTGGAAGCTCCGGTGCTCAACCCCGGGAAAATGATTTGTGTCGGCCATAATTATCGCGAGCATATTTTGGAGATGGGACGCGGACTCCCCCCCGTTCCTGTCGTATTCGCCAAGTTCAGCAATACCATCATCGGCCCTCAGGATGATATTCCTTTCTTCCCGATCTCCGAGCAGCTTGACTATGAAGCGGAATTTGCTTTTGTCATTGGCAAGCGGGCCAGAAATGTATCGCAGGATCAGGC
>NZ_JABUMQ010000793.1:0-429 GCF_013336645.1 Myxococcus sp. CA039A
ATACAATCATGCGTGCAGTTGTGAGCTGGAGATGTTCAAAAGCTTGCTTGGCAAAGAAGCCAGAGTGGAGCGAATGGAATGTCTGGCCAAGGGAGGCAGCAAGTGCGCTTACGTTATACAACCTAAATAAACCATCTTCAGAAACCGTAAACCGTAATACGGCTGAAGATGGTTTTTTGCTATTTTCATAAAAAGCGGCGGATTAGAAAAAAATAATCCCTATACTGATGCGGAGGGAAAAGCATGGAGAACGAACAAAAAAGCCGGCTGGAGCTGCAGTTCGGCAGACAACTGACGGAAGGTGAAGCGGCGGAAATATTAAATGAGCAAATCGTTCATCCGGATGACGAGGAATATGATGAAGAAATGGATGATGCTGCGCCATCTCTGGCAGCCACCCAAATCTTCAGGAGACATCTGTAATCCATG
>NZ_JABUMQ010000794.1:0-429 GCF_013336645.1 Myxococcus sp. CA039A
CCGATGGCGTGCACGTCGGCAACTTCGTCGAAACCAAGAAGGTCACCCTCGGCGTCGGCAGCAAGGCCAACCACCTCACCTATCTGGGTGATGCGGTGATCGGCAGCAAGGTGAACATCGGTGCCGGCACAATCACCTGCAACTACGACGGCGTGAACAAGTCGACCACCACCATCGGCGACAACGCGTTCATCGGTTCCAACAGTTCGCTGGTGGCGCCGCTGACGATCGGCGAGGGCGCGACCATCGCTGCCGGTTCGGTCATCACCCGCACCGCCCCGGACGGCAAGCTGACACTGGCCCGCGCACGACAGGAAACCATCGATGGCTGGAAGCGCCCGGTCAAGAAGTCCTGAGCCACGTATTCCGCATGCCGACGAGCTCGGCGTGCTGCCGGCAATTGAACAGCGTGCCGGCGAACTGCTGAAG
>NZ_JABUMQ010000795.1:0-429 GCF_013336645.1 Myxococcus sp. CA039A
CCCCCACGCTGGATGAGCCCTTCGACTTCTCTCCGCCCGCCTCCGCGGAGAACGACGTGGACATTCCGCTCGAGGAGCTCATCGCGAGCACGCCGCCGCCCGTCTCGCTTCCGGATGACGAGCCGCTGCCCGGGTTCGAATTCGAGATAGAGGCAGGACCGGGTGACGCACCTCTGGCCTTCGGGGAGGTGCTCGATGAGCCGGTGAGCCTCGACGAGGCGCCCATCGAGGTCGGCATCACCGTGGAAGAGGAGTCGGCTTCTTCCGCTCCGTCGCGCGCCAGCGGCCCGCTGGAGTTCGACCTGGATATGTCCGAGGCGGCCCTCTCGCCACCTCCTCCCGCTCCACGCGCCGCGCCCTCGCGGGCCAGCGGGCCGCTCGAGTTCGACCTGGACCTCAGCGAGGCGATGGAGGAGTCCCCTCCCACAC
>NZ_JABUMQ010000796.1:0-426 GCF_013336645.1 Myxococcus sp. CA039A
CCGCCCCCGCGACACCGTCCACGTCGTCGCTCCCTCCGGGCCCTTCGACCGCCCCCTCTTCGACGTCGGCCTCGCCGTCATCGCCGAGCGCTACTCCCCGGTCCTCCGCCCCGACCTCGGCTCCGCGTACCGCTACCTCGCTGGTGACGACTCGCGCCGCGCCGAAGAGCTCTCCCACGCCCTCCTCGACCCCTCCGCCCGCGCCATCTTCTGCGCCCGCGGTGGCTACGGCAGCGCCCGGCTCCTCCCGCGCCTTCCCTTCGCCGACGCCGCGCCGAGCCTCTTCACCGGCTTCTCCGACCTCACCTCCGTCCACGCCGCCCTCCAGGTCCTCGGCCGCGTCTCCATCCACGGGCCTGTCCTCACCCAGCTCGGCAAGCAGCCTCCCGAGGTCCGCGACTACTTCTTCCGCCTCCTCGAGTCCCC
>NZ_JABUMQ010000797.1:0-426 GCF_013336645.1 Myxococcus sp. CA039A
CCCGCGACCTGCACGACACGCTGCTGCAGGGCAGCCAGGGCCTGATCCTGC
Source organism: Myxococcus sp. CA039A (assembly GCF_013336645.1). Taxonomy (NCBI): domain Bacteria; kingdom Pseudomonadati; phylum Myxococcota; class Myxococcia; order Myxococcales; family Myxococcaceae; genus Myxococcus; species Myxococcus sp. CA039A. The sequence continues at coordinate 52 of NZ_JABUMQ010000797.1, forward strand.
GGCTGCACGCGATCAGCCAGTCGCCGCAGACCCCGGACAGGGTGCGCGGCCAGCTGGAATCGGCGATGCAGCTGACCGAACGCAACCTGGCCGAGGGCCGGGAGCGGGTCAACGCACTGCGCGACGGTCCTTTCGCGGGCCGCGACCTCGCTTCGGCGCTGGCCGATGTTCACGCCGAATACGCCGGGCACGGCACCAATCCGCTGCGCCTGACTGTGGAAGGCGCAACACCACCGCTGCAGGCCGATGCCGCCGAGGAGGTGTTCCTGATCGGCCGCGAGGCCATCCGCAATGCACTGCGCCACGCCAATGCCAGCGCCATCGAGGTAGAGCTGTCCTACGGCGCGCGGTGCTTCCTGCTGCACGTGCGCGACG
>NZ_JABUMQ010000798.1:0-425 GCF_013336645.1 Myxococcus sp. CA039A
GCTGTTCGTGCCGCGCCCGAAGATTGCGCTCAAGTGGCTGGTGGCTTACGGCGCCACCATCAGCTTCGGGCAGTTCGCGTTCCTGTTCTCCGCCATGTATGTGGGCATGCCGGCGGGGCTGGCCTCGCTGGTGCTGCAGTCGCAGGCGTTCTTTACGCTGACGATTGCCGCCATCGTGCTGCGCGAGCCGATCCGCTGGTTCCACCTGGCCGGCATGGCGGTGGCCGCGAGCGGCCTGGCCGTCATCGGTATGGCGGGTGGCGGCTCGGTCACGGGCATGACCACCGCCGGCTTCCTGCTGACGCTGTGCGCTGCGTTTTCGTGGGCCAGCGGCAATATCGTCACCAAGCGGATCGGGCCGGTGAATGTGGTGAGCCTGGTGGTGTGGGGCGCCGTCATCCCACCAGTTCCGTTCTTCCTGCTGT
>NZ_JABUMQ010000079.1:0-35863 GCF_013336645.1 Myxococcus sp. CA039A
CTGTATGCGCTGTCGAACGTGGGCTCGCTGCTGGCGCTGCTGGGCTACCCCTTCCTCGTGGAGCCGTGGGTGGGGCGAGCCACGCAGGCGTGGGGCTGGGGCGTGGGCTTCGTCCTCTTCGTGGGAGCCTGCGCGGTGTGCGCGCTGGATGTGTTGCGGCACGAGCGCGTGGTGGCGAGCACGGAAGCGACAGGTCCACGAGAGGCTTCCCTCGTGGAGGGCGCCACGGCCCGAGTGACAGCGGGCGAACTCGCATCGCAGGACGTCAGCGCCCGAGTCGGCGCGATGGCCACGCAGGATGCAGGCGCAGGTTCAGCGTCGGCGTCACGGTTTCAGACGGACGCGGAGGCGGCCCGGGAAGCCGCCTTCGAGGCGATGCGGCGAGAAGCACGAGGCGCCTCACTGGAGGCCGCGCCCGCCGACTCCGAGGCTCGACCCGGTGTGGGCCGGACGCTGGCGTGGCTCGGGCTGGCCACGTGCGCATCCGTGTTGTTGCTCGCGACGACGAACCAGCTCTCGCAGGACGTGGCGGCGGGTCCCTTCCTCTGGGTGCTGCCGTTGGCCGTCTACCTGCTCACCTTCATCATCGCCTTCTCGCGCGAGTCCTTCTATTCGCGCACCGTCTACTCGGTGCTGCTCATCGGCTCCGGAGCGATGGTGGCGCACGCGCACGCGGCGGGGGCCCACTTCCCGCTCACCCTCCAGCTCATCGCCTACGCCGCGTCGCTCTTCGCCGGTTGCATGGTGTGTCACGGCGAGCTGTACCGGCTGCGTCCGTCCCCGCGCCATTTGAGCGCCTTCTACCTGTGGGTGTCCGCCGGTGGCGTGCTCGGAGCGCTGTTCGTCAGCGGCGTGGCCACCGCCTTCTTCCGCGCGTACTGGGAGTACCCGCTGTCCTTGGGAGGCTGCTGCGCGGTGGCGCTCGCGGGCATGGTGCGCGGGCCGGCGGCAGAGACGTGGAGTCAGCGCGGCCGACGGGTGCTGCGCGGCGCGATGCTCGTCATGGTGACGGTGAACCTGTTCCTGTCGGTGAACCGGGAGCTGGACAAGGCGCTGTTCAGCGAGCGGAACTTCTTCGGCGTGGTGAGGGTGACGGAGCAGAACGAGGAGTCGCCGGACAAGCACCTCTACAGTCAGCGCCACGGCGCCATCACCCATGGCATGCAGTACGTCAAGCCCGAGCTGCGCTCGTGGCCCACGACCTACTACACGCGAGAGGCCGGTCTGGGACTGGCTGTCGCCGAGCAGCGTCGGCTGCGCGCGGCGGTGGGACTGCCTCCGGGTCTGCGCATGGGTGTGCTGGGGCTGGGCGTGGGGACGAGCGCGGCGCTGCTGGAGAAGGAGGACCGAGGGCGCTTCTATGAAATCAACCCGGTGGTCATCTCCCTGGCGCGAGGCGAAGGCGGCTTCTTCAGCTACCTGGGCGACTCGCCCGCGACGATTGAGGTGGTGGAGGGGGACGCGCGCATCTCCCTGGAGCGCGAGCTGGAGCGGGGCGAGCCCGGTGGGTTCGACGTGCTGGCGTTGGATGTCTTCTCCTCCGACTCCGTCCCCGTGCACCTGCTCACCGAGGAGGCCGTCGCCCTGTACAAGCGGCACCTGGCCCCGCACGGAGTCCTCGCGTTGCACATCAGCAACGTGCACCTGGACCTGGTGCCAGTGACGCTGTCGCACGCGCGCCGCCTGGGGATGTACGCGGCCTTCGTCTTCCACGACACGGAAGGAAGCGCGCTGCGCAGCAACTGGATGTTGCTCAGTCCAGACCGCGAGTTCTCCTGGGGCCCCACCTTCACCCGTGCCAAGGCGCGGGTGCGCCGCCTGGGGCTGCGTGACGAGCAGGACTTCGCCTGGACGGATGACCGCAGCAGCGTGCTGCGGGTGCTGCGCCAGATTGGCCCCGACGCGAACGTCGTGGATGTGGAGGCGCCCTCGGGCCCGCCGAAGGTGCCCATGGCGAAGCCCGCTTCGCCGTGACTCAGGCGCGCGAGGCCGAGTCCGGCTGTCGCCGCGCCGCCGGGCTCAAGTCCAGGCCAATGAGCAGGAGCAGCACCGCGCACGGCAACCCCAGTGCCGCGGGCCCATGGTGGACATAGAGCAGCGGCCCACTGGTGCACCCCAGCAGGAACGCGGCGCCCAGTCCCAAGTGCAGGCGCGTGCGCTCGAACTCGATGGCGGAGGGCAGGGCGCGCAGCCCGCGCAACACGCCGGCGACGCCCTGGCCGCGAGCCCCGTCCCGTACCCAGGCGAACATCCGCACCAACTGGATGCCAATGTCCGTGAGGATGCCGGTGACGTGTGTCGTGCGCACCACCGCGCCGGACACCCGGGTGACGAGCGCGTTCTGCAGCCCCATGGCGAAGGACAGGCCCCACATCAGCACGGGCGCGCGCGTCCCCGGCGAGGACGTGAGCGCCGTGCCGATGCCGGCCAACGCAACCACCTCCACCATCAGCGCGGCGACGTGCCGGCCTCGCGAGCGGTGTCGGGACGCATCCAGCAGCGCCGCCGCGCACACCGCGCCCAGCAGGAAGGACAGGAGCAACTGCGCGGCGAGCACCGCGAGGCGTGCTTCGCCCGTGGCAATCGACTCGCCCAGCGCCGCCATGTTCCCGGACATGTGAGACGTGTGCATGCCGAGCGCCACGAAGCCCGTCGCATTCACCGCGCCGGCGACCGCCGCGAGCAGGAGCGAGAGCACCGTATAGGCGCGGCGGTTGCTGGGAGAGGATTCCGTGGTGAAGGGCATGCGCGGCGCATCCCTGCGCTGTCGGGGAACGCTAGCACCCGCTCACCCGGCTCGCGTCCACTCCCGCGCCCTGGCGATCCGCGGCGCGCACGCCTGCTCAGCCTGGAGGCCAGAGCAGCGGTCGACCCGCCAGGAGGTGCAGATGGATGTGGAACACCGTCTGCCCGGCGTCGCGGTGGGTGTTCATCACCACCCGGTACCCGTTGCTGTCATGGCCCCGCTGCTTCGCCAGCTTGGCCGCCGCCACGAAGAGGTGGCCCACCGTGGCCTCGTCCTCCGCGGTGACGTCGTTCACCGTGGCGATGTGCTTGCGGGGGATGAACAGGACGTGCGTGGGCGCCTGGGGATTGATGTCCTCGAAGGCCAGGCAGGCGTCGTCCTGATAGACGACCTTGGCCGGGATGAGGCCGTCTCGAATCTTGCAGAAGAGGCAGTCGGACATGGCCGGGGGCTTAGCAACGCACGAGGCGGCGGGAAATGGCCTCGGCACTCATTGTTGAAGTCCCAAGCGATTCCCCCAGCGGGCGACCAGGGCTTCGCTCGGGTGGGTTATCGGGGGTAGAGGTAGGGGACGACATGCCAGGTGGGCACCTCGCCTCAAAAGGTCCCACCAGTGATATTCCAGGCCCCGACGATGAAATCCATCCGCATCTCCCAGCTCATCGAGGACCACGACTACGACTTGCGGCTCACGCTCATCGCGGGCGCGAGCGGGCTGACTCGGACGGTGGACTCGCCGCGCATCCAGAAGCCGGGGCTGGCGCTGGCGGGCTTCACCGAGCACCTCCACCCCCACCGGGTCCAGGTGTTCGGAAACACGGAGATTTCGTACCTGGCCACCCTGCCGGAGTCGCGGCAGCGCGAGGCGCTCTCCAAGCTCTTCGAGGAAGAGGACCTGGCGTGCGTCGTGGTGACGAAGGAGCTGGAGATTCCGCCCGTCCTGGTGACGGCGTGTGAGTCCGGCGGGCTGGCGCTGATGAAGACGCCGCTGCTCTCCAGCGAGTTCATCACCCGGGTGCAGTCCTTCCTGGAGGAAGCGCTCACCGAGTCCAGCAGCCTGCACGGCGTGCTGATGGACGTCTTCGGCGTGGGCATCCTGCTGCTCGGCAAGAGCGGCATCGGCAAGAGCGAGATTGCCCTGGACCTGGTGATGCGGGCCCACCGGCTGGTGGCGGACGACATCGTCGACGTCACCCGGCGCAAGGGGGCCGTCTACGGCGCGGGCAACCCGGTCATCAAGCACCACATGGAAATCCGGGGCCTGGGCATCATCAACATCAAGGACCTGTTCGGCGTGGCGGCGGTGCGCGAGCAGAAGAAAATCGAGCTCGTCATCGAGCTGCAGGAATGGGACCCCCATCAGGAGTACGACCGGCTGGGCGTGGAGGACAAACATCTCCAGATTGTGGGTGTGGACATCCCGCTGTCGGTGGTACCCGTGCGTCCAGGCCGTAACATGGCGACCATCATCGAGGTGGCCGCCCGCAACCAGTTGTTGAAGCTTCAGGGCCACCACTCGGCGAGGGAATTCGCCGAGCGGCTCAACCGAGCCATCGCCGAAGGGGCGATGCGCCGCACCCTGGGAGAAGAGGTCGAGTGACCGCGCCCGCGAAACAGTTGGTCGTCATCACCGGCATGTCCGGCTCCGGCAAGTCCACCGCCATCAGGGCGCTGGAGGATGCGGGGTTCTTCTGCATCGACAACCTGCCGGTGCTGCTGCTGCCCAAGCTCACGGAGCTCGCGGGCGGGGGCAACATCGAGCGGATGGCGCTGGTGATGGACGTGCGTGAAGGCGTGTTCCTCAAGGACGCGCCCCGGGTGCTGGACGAGGTCCGCCGCGCCGGTCACCACGTGGAGGTGCTCTTCCTCGACTCGAGCGACGACAGCCTCATCCGTCGCTTCAGCGAGACGCGCCGCCGCCATCCGCTGGCGCCCAACGGCACCGTGGCGGACGGCATCAAGGCGGAGCGCCAGGAGCTGCGTGACTTGCGCGAAATCGCCGACCAGGTCATCGACTCGTCGGTGCTGAACGTGCACGACTTGAAGCGCATGGTGCAGGCGCGCTTCAGCCCGGAGCCCGCCGCGGGGCCGAGCCTGTCGGTGATGTCGTTCGGTTACCGGTACGGGGTGCCGCCGCAGGCGGACCTGGTGCTGGACGTGCGCTTCCTGCCCAACCCGTACTTCGTCCCGGAGATGAAGGGGCTGACGGGCAAGGTGCCCAAGGTGGCCGCGTACGTGCTGGACCGCGAGGAGACGCAGCAGTTCCTCGAGAAGGTCGTGGACCTGTGCCGCTTCCTCTTCCCTCGCTACCAGAAGGAGGGGAAGGCGTACCTCACGGTGGCGCTGGGGTGCACGGGTGGCAAGCACCGCTCGGTGGCCATCGCAGCGGAGCTGACCCGACGGCTGGCCGACGAGAACACCCGCGTTCAGCTCTGGGACCGCGACATCGAGAAAGAGTAGTCCGTGGCCTCCGTGACCCTGCTTCTGCTCGCGCTCGGCGTGGCGATGGATGCCACCGCTGTCTCCAGTGGCATGGCCATCCGGGGGGCTCGGCCTCCGGATGTCCTCAAGCTGGCGCTGACCTTCGGCCTGTTCCAGTTCGGCATGTCCCTGGGCGGTGCGCTCGGGGGCAAGGCCATCCTCACGCACTTCGCGGCGGTGGACCATTGGATTGCCTTCGGGCTGCTCGCGCTCGTGGGCGGGCACATGATTTGGGAGGCGTTCTCCCATGACGAGGAGGAGCGCGCCGCCACCGGCATCCCCCTGCCCATGTTGCTGACGCTCGGCGTGGCCACCAGCATCGACGCGCTCGCCGTCGGCGTGACGCTGCCCGCGCTGGAGCTGGGCATCGTCCTCTCCACCGCCCTCATCGGGGTGATGACCTTCGTGCTGTCCATCGTTGGTGCCTGGGCCGGCAAGCGGCTGGGCGAGCGCTTCGGCACCCGCATCGAAATCCTCGGCGGTCTGGTGCTCATCGGCATCGGCCTCAAGACGCTCGTCGAGCACCTGACCGCGTAGGCCTCCCGGCGGTGGGCTCGAAGCCTCCGCCCGAGCCTGTCGTTCATGCGACACCCTGTCGGGGCACCTCATGCATGCGTCATCCTTGTGAAGTGACTCATGGCGCGCCATGCTGGGAGTCCGTAGCGCGGATTCCCACTGGAGGCCTGGATGTCCCTTCCCCCGACGCGGCACTTCCACGTGGCCATCGCGGGCAGTGGGTTCGGCGGCCTGGGGATGGCCATCCGGCTCAAGCAGGAGGGGCTGGAGGACTTCGTCCTCTTCGAGCGCGCGGACGACGTGGGCGGCGTCTGGCGGGACAATGCGTATCCGGGGTGCGCGTGCGATGTGCCGTCGCATCTGTATTCGTTCTCCTTCGCGCCGAATCCGCGCTGGTCCCGGGCGTACTCGCCCCAGCCGGAGATTCACGCGTACCTGCGCGACTGCGCGGAGCGCTTCGGCGTGCTCCCCCACGTGCGCTTCCGTCACGCCGTGGAGGACGCGCGGTGGGATGACGATGCGCGGCACTGGCGCCTCCAGACGTCGGAGGGGCTCTTCACCGCGGACGTCTTCATCCTCGCGGCGGGGGCGTTCGGCGAGCCGGTGCAGCCCGCGCTCCCGGGGCTGGAGCGCTTCCAGGGCAAGGTGATGCACTCGGCGCGGTGGGACCCTTCGCATGAGCTGATGGGCAGGAAGGTCGCCGTGGTGGGCACGGGCGCGTCCGCGATTCAATTCGTCCCGGCGATTCAACCGAAGGTCGAGCGGCTGGTCCTCTTCCAGCGCACGCCTCCCTGGATTCTGCCGCGCAATGACCACGCGATTGCCGGCTGGAAGCAGTGGCTGTACACGCGCGTTCCCGGAGCGCGGTGGCTGATGCGCGCGGGCCTCTACGCGGTGAAGGAGCTGTCCGCGCTGGCGTTCATGTATCCGTGGATCATCCGCTGGGCCCAGCGAGGGGCATGGCGGCACCTGAAGCAGTCCGTCCCGGACCCGGTGCTGCGCGCGAAGCTGCGACCCTCCTACACCATGGGTTGCAAGCGAGTGCTTGTGTCGGACGACTACCTGCCGGCGCTGACGCGGGAGAATGTCGAGGTCGTCACGGAGGGGCTCCAGGAGGTGCGCGAGCACTCCGTCGTCACGGCATCGGGCGTCGAGCATCCGGTGGACACGCTCATCTTCGGGACGGGCTTTCAGATAACGGAGCCGTCATTCGCCCGGCACATCCGGGGGCGCGATGGGCGCACGTTGGCGGAGGCGTGGGCGGGGAGCATGAAGGCGCACCTGGGGACGTCGGTGAGCGGGTTCCCCAACTTCTTCATGTTGCTGGGGCCGAACACGGGGCTGGGGCACACGTCCGTCATCCTGATGATTGAGAGTCAGCTGGCGCATGTGCTCAGCGCGCTGCGCTACCTGGAGGGCAGGGGGCTGGCGGCGGTGGAGCCGACGGTGGAGGCGCAGGAGGCGTTCGTCCAGGATGTCGACACGCGGATGGCGCGGACGGTGTGGATGCGGGGCGGGTGTGTGAGCTGGTACCTGGATGCGACGGGGCGCAACTCGACGCTGTGGCCGGGCTTCACGTTCGACTACAGGCGCCGCGTCGCCACCTTCGAGCCCTCGGAATATGTCGCCATCACCCGGCGTCGGCGCGCGTCCTTGAAAACCGGGGCGAGCCCCCGGAAGCAGGCGCACGGCTGACGCGGTGGCGGTGGACGCGGAACGGAGCCAACGGATGAAATCGGTGAAGGACAAGGTCGCGGCGATTACCGGAGCGGGCTCGGGCATTGGCCGGGCCACGGCGGTGTTGCTTGCGCGTCAGGGGTGTCACGTCGCGCTGTCGGACGTGAATGTGCAGGGACTCTCCGAGACGGAGACACAGTGCCGTGCGCACGGCGTCCGTGTCCGGGCGGACCGGGTGGATGTCGCGAAGCGCGAGCAGGTGCACGCGTGGGCGGATGACGTGGCGCGGGAGTTCGGCGCGGTCCACATCATCATCAACAACGCGGGCGTGGCGTTGGGCGCCACCATCGAGGACACCCGGTACGAGGACTTCGAGTGGCTGATGAACATCAACTTCTGGGGGGTGGTGTACGGCACCAAGGCGTTCCTGCCTCACCTGAAGGCAGTGGACGAGGGGCACATCGTCAACGTGTCGAGCGTGTTCGGGCTGATTGGGGTGCCGACGCAGGCGGCGTACAACTCGGCGAAGTTCGCGGTGAAGGGCTTCACGGAGGCGCTGCGGCAGGAGTTGGAGGTGGATCCGGGGACCATCGGTGTCACCTGTGTGCATCCTGGGGGCATCAAGACGAACATCGCGCGCAATGCGCGGGTGACGGTGCGTCGGGGGTGGACGGACGAGCGCTCGTCGAGTGACTTCGAGAAGGCCTTGGCCACCACGCCGGAGCGGGCGGCGGAGGACATCCTCACGGCGATTCGGAAGAACCGGCGGAGGCAGCTCATTGGCGGGGACGCGGTCCTCATCGACCTGTTCCAGCGATTGTTGCCGACCTTGTACCAGCGGGTGCTGGTGGCGGGGATGCGGCGGCGGCGGCGGAAGATGCTGAGCGCGGCGACATGAAACGGACGCGCGTGAAGGACTCGCGGCGCGCGACGAAGGAAGCGCCTTCGAGGACGCGTCGGCCGGCCTCGCGAGAGAAGGCGCGGGCGCGGGTGACGCCGCTCTCGCAGCGGCTGGAGGTGCCCTCGCGGGCGACGCCGCAGGACCTCTTCGCGCTGGCGATGCGGTGGTGGAACGAGGGGGAGCGCTTCGACATCGGCCGGATGGCGCAGGAGCTGGGCGTCAGTCGGGCGACGGTGTTCCGCTGGGCGGGGGCGCGGGAGCTGCTCTATGGGGAGGTGCTGTCCTTTCGGTTCGAGGCCGCGCTCACCGCCGCGAGGAGCGAGTTCCAGGGGGAGGGGACGGCGTACGTGGCGGACGTCACCCAGCGCCTCATCCACCTGATTGTGGAGGACGCGCCCCTGCGGCGCTTCATCCAGCAGGACTCCGAGTACGCGATGCGCGTGCTGATGTCGAAGAGCAGCCGGGTGGAGGAGCGCTGCGCGGCGAGCATCCGGAGAGCGCTGGAGGAGGGCGTGAGGGACAAGCACCTCCGACCGGCGATGGGGCTGGATGCGTTGTCGAACGTCATCGTGAGGGTGGGGCAGTTCTTCCTGTACCGGGACGCGCTCACGGGCGACCCGCCGGATGTGCAGGCCGCCATCACCGCGACGCTCATCCTCCTCACCGCGGAGGAGGGAGATGCGCGGTGGAACAGGCGGTGACGACGCAGCGCGAGGTGGGCGTCAGGCGGTGAGCGTCAAGGTGGCTGTCGCGTGAGAGAGCTCATCCAATCCTGACGACGGCAAGACACTCTTTGTCTGCGAAAATTGCATGGTTCTGGACAATGAGCGCGCTGGATACTGGGCGACCCTTGCCGATGCCTGAGATTGATTGCGTAGACTGGCGAATACGGCGAACCTTATGTGGGTCCTTTCGAATCGCACGCCTTTTGGCGCCGAACGTACCTGGATTCGAGACAAGGACGGCAATCACGTCTGGGTTGTTGCCGTCAAGGCAACCTTCGAGTTCGACGAGCGAGGTCGCCAGAGCCTATCCGCCGAACAGGGCCTCCCGCTGCATGAGCCTGTCTATCTGGGGGCTCCCGGCCAGTCCAGCCTCCAATATGAGGCCGAACTCGTTGCGCCCAAGCCGCATACCGATGTCGTCATTCATGCCTGTGCGCACGCGCCAGGCGGGCGGCCCGCTTCGAGGGTCGACGTTGCTGTTCGCATCCACGACGTGGACAAGATGCTGGTGGTCCACGGAGAACGTGTCTACCGGCGTGGCGTTCTGGGCGTGAGACCATCAACCGCAGAGCCCTTCGTGCGTCAGCGCATCCACTACGAATGGGCATGGGGAGGGTTCGATACCAACGACCCGGACCCTCGCAAGCACCGTGGGGATTCTCGCAACCCCGTGGGACGGGGTCTGGCCACTCGTGATGCTCATCTCGTAGGGCAGCCCGCCCATCGCATCGAGTACCTGCAAGGCAATCCCGCGGAGAATGGGCCTGCTGGCTTTGGTCCCATCGCCAGCCACTGGTCACCACGTATCGAACTGTTCGGCACTTTCGACGATGTCTGGTCGAAGACTCAACGCCCACTGCTGCCGCGCGACTTCGACGCCCGTTCGGCCCTCTGCGCACCTGTTGATCAGCGTTCGTCACGTCGTCTTGTGGGTGGAGAACGGATTGCGCTACACCAGCTCTCGCCACACGGCTCACTTGGATTGGTCCTACCTCGCCTACGCTTCGGGTTTGACACCCATTTTGGATCCATTCGGCAATTCCACGAGGCCACACTGGGTACAGTGCTCATCGAACCTGAGCTGAAGAAACTGAGTATGGTCTACCAGACGGGGCTCAAGGTTGGACCGCTCGAACTCGACCACCTCGACTTTACGGTGATTACCATGAGGCCCGACTGAGATGAGTGCGGCGCTACAAATTGTCGCGGCCGGAGCACGGACGCCCGTGGGGACGACCGCGGAGACCACTGCCGCCGCGATTCGAGCAGGTATCAGCCGAGTGCGACGCGTGCAGGTATCGGAACTGGGAAGCGGGACGGATTCATTTCTCGCGCAGGATGGCTTGCTCGACCGCCGGGAGTGGGGTGCAGCAGAGCGCATGGCTGCACTTGGAGTCGCGGCGCTGGCCGAAGTTCTTGAGAAACTGGCGCCAGCGGCGGCACAGTGGAATGTCGAGGTGCCTGTGCTCGTCGGATTCCCGGAAGAGCGCCCGGGTTGGGCGCCCCCCGACCTTCAGCGGGTGGTTGCCATGCTGAGTGCCGTCGACGCCGGTCGTCTTCGCCTGCGAGTCGAGCCTCGCCTCACAGGCCATGCGGCGGCACTGGAGAGCCTTCACCAGGCTGTTACGTGGGGCGGCCACGCTGGTCGGTGCCCCTTGATACTCGTGGGTGGGATCGACAGCTACCAGGACCTCGAAACGCTCGATTGGCTGCGTGAAAACAATCAGTGGCTGGAGGAGGGGTCTCGTACGGGGTTTGCTCCTGGAGAATCCGCTGCCTTCATCGCACTGATGCCTGAGTCCAACGCACGCAAGCTGGGCTTGGCGCCCGCCGCGAGTGTGCGCGCGACGGCTACGGCTCGTGAGACCCAGTTGATAAACACGCCCGCGCTCAACCTGGCGGACGGGCTGACTTCAGTCGTGCGCCAAGCCCTCAACCCACTCGACAAACCACGAGACGTGGTCGAGAACATCTACTGCGACATCAACGGCGAGCGGTATCGCACCGAGGAATGGGGCTTCGTGGCGCTGCGACTCGGGGCTTCATTTCGTGATGCCTCCGCCTACCATACTCCCGTGCGGAGTTGCGGCGAGGTGGGTGCGGCGACAGGCGCGTTGAACTTGCTGATGTGCGCGCAAGCATGGCGCCGAGAGTATTCACGTGGCCCTCGTACGTTGGTCTGGGGCAGCTCTGATGCCGGACTTCGGGCCGCTGCACTGCTTGAGGCGCCGAGTCCTGGGCATCGAGGAGAAATCCGAACATGGGCACCGTAGCCATCAATCCCCCGAAGACCCCTGTCACCCAGGGTAGCTCGGGAGTTGCAGCAGCCACGCTTCCTAATGTCTGCAAGATGCCTGGCCCGCCTGCTCCGTTTGTTCCCACTCCATTGCCAAATATCGGCAAGAGTGGCGACTCGCCCAAAGGCTACTCCAAGACGGTGACCATTGACGGACAGCCTGTCGCTGTCGCAGGAGCAAGCTTTGGCAGTCAGGGTGACATGGCCAGCAAGGGGACCGGTGGTGGCCTCATCTCCAGCAACACCCATGGTCCCACGAAGTTCTTGGGACCCGGTTCGATGAACGTTCAAATCGAAGGCAAGAACGTCCAGTTGTTGAGCGACCCCATGCTCAACAACTGTGGTCCCTCAGGCAGCCCTGCCAATGCCGCCACCATGACGGGGCTCATCCAGAATGCCAAGGTCGTTGCCGTCACCTATGGCGACGACAAGCCATGTGGGAGATGTGGCAAGACGCATCCGCTGGAGGCTGGCGCTGAGACGCTAGAGATGATTCGCGCGCTGACCAAAGCCGTGCGCAACGCTTTTGATGCGCAGAAGGAGAAGATTCGAGACTTGAACAATGCGAACATCGAACTCGCGCGGAAACGCAGAGCGCACATTCCACTGCGGCGATTGCAGAAGAAAGGGCTGCTGACAGATCCCCAGAAACAAGAACTGGCAGGCTTGACCGGCGAAATTCAAAGCCTCGAGGCCAAGGTGGGTGCTCTTGAGGCGTTCTTCGAAGTGAACGCCGTCCTTCGGATGGAGGTGGCATATGGCACCTTCTCCAAGGGCTACATGCTCGGCGTGATGATTTGTGTGTGCAAGCAAGGAGGGAAGCTTGCCGCCTGTTCGGGCAAGGCACCCCCGGCTTTTGCGAGAGCCGTGTCATCTGCGGGCTTCGTATGTGCAAGTCCTCTTCTCGGGGGCGCCGGTGATAACTCGGACCCATGGCAGTGTGCCGCCAAGCAAATCATGCAGAAGAATCAGGGTCACAAACCGCGTCAGCTCATTGAGAGATGGTTCTCTCCCATGGTGAAAGGCCTCAAGACGCTTGACGGGTCGAGTGTCGCCAAGATGGGGACCAAGATTGTCTTCGAGGCATTGGTCGAGGACCCCGTGACGAAGAGGGTCACCTTGGAGAAAGAGTACAGCAAGAAGGACGGCTTCAAGTCTGGCGAGAACGTGCCGTCGTGCGCGAAATGCCAGGAAGGGCTCCCTGCCTTGTACTGCGATACGAAGTGTCCTTGACGCGGAGGCAAGCATGAAGGCACTTGTCGAACTCATCGAAAAATATCGCCCCGGTTTCGCACGGGAGATTGAGCCCGCCGACGAGGTGGATATCGAGCTCCTGGAAGAACACGCAGGGGCATTGCCAGGGGCCTACCTGCGTTTCCTTCAGACCATGGGCTCCAGAATGGGCGGACTCGAACTTGCGGAGGCCGACCTCTCCATCGATGGGAAAATCCTGACCTACCAAACCCTGTCCTGGTTGCGGCATGGCCGCTGTCTCCTGGTGGCGGGGGACAATGGGCCGGCAGGCTGGGACTATTTCCTCGACCGTGCGAAGCCGCATGGCGGCGATGACTGCTTGCTCGTCCGCATGCCGCTCGAGAAGAACCTCTCTCCGGATACCGCTCACTTGGCGCACGTAGGTCTGGAGGAGTTTCTTTACTACGAAGCCTTCAAGGCCGTTCGCTTGTCGGCTTTGCCCTATCGAAGAGTCTTTACTTCACCTGACGCCCCTAACTCCGCTCCCCGATATCGCTCGGACCTTGTGTCGACCCTGGCCGACGAGCATGACTTCAAGCGCATCCCTCCTACCGAGCGCTGCGCGCTCTATGATCGCGATGACGCGTGTCTGCTCCTCTATCGGCACCCTGCGGCGCCGATGTTCTCATTGAGCCTGGGCTGCGAGGACCCGGTGAAAATGGAGCTGTTGGCCAGCGAGTTCGAGGCGCGAACCCAGCTGAAAGGCGTCATCGTGAAGGGGTGATATAGAACCACAGCTCGATTCGGAGGTGCTCGCCTCTTGCTGCCCGTGGGCTCGGCACAGGCCCGCTCCCCGGAAGCAGGGAAGCGGGCCCGTCGCACAGTCTCTAGTTCGTCGTGAAGTACAGGTTGTCCAAGAGCAGAGCGTTGCCCGAGGGCCCACCGCCGGCGATGAACACGAAGGGCGACAGCACCGCGCCCATGCTCACGCCCGCGGCGGTGAAGTCCGACAGCGGAATGGCCAGGTGGTGCCACTGCCCGTCGTTCACATACCCATACTTCGCCACGTCGAGCTGCACGCCCTCCGTGTCGCTCATCCCAATCTTCACCGAGGCGAACCCCGGGTCCGACGAGTTGAGGCTCACGTGCAGCGTCTTCCACGCGTCCAGGTTGTGGCCCGTATCCCAGTGGATGCCAAACCCCAACCACCCCTTGCCCGCGTGGACGATGCGGTCCGCCGTCTTCCCCTCGATGCGCGTGCTCGAGGACTCAATCGTGACGGTGCCCTCGTACAGGTAGATGTGCGTGTCCACGTCGTTGATGATGATTTCCTCGGACCGGCCTCCCTCGTAGAAGCCGACGAAGAGGCGCCGCTGGCCCGCCTCGAACGGGAACGGCCCCGGGAGCACCTCGTCCTGGGGATTCGTCCCGGCGTCGTCCTGCGAGGACGGCTGGTGGTTCTCGTAGTCGGAGGCACCCGGGTCCGGCCGGCACGCGGCCAACGTCAACAGCAGCACTCCCACGGTCCGCTTCATGGCCGCACCGCCCTTTCACCACCACTCGAGGTCCGCACCAGCACCCAACCGCCCGTCACCGTCCCACCCATCTCCACGATGGCCTTGTAGGACGGCGTCAACAGCTCGTAGGGAATCGTCCCCGTCGAGTCGTACGTCACCGCGTCCGGGAAGTTGTCCAACACCGACTGGTACGAGCGGATGGCCATGTCCCGCACCACCGGCAGGTCCTCCTGCTTCGCCAGTCCGTTCTGGTACACGCCGAGCAGGTTGAGGCCGACGTAGTACTGCGCCTCGCCATACGGTCCCCGCGCGAGCACGGTGGCCCACGAGTAGAAGGCCGCGACCGGCCCCGCGTTGGCCTGGAGCACCCACTTCGTCTCCGTCCCCGGCGTCGAGTCCGCGAACGGATTGTTCGGGTCGTCCAGGATGACAGTGCTCGGATACACGCCCATGGTTGGGTCGTAGACCTCGAGTGTCAGGTCCTCCAGCGGTTCGCCATAGACATAGCTCGCGCGGTCGTAGCACCCGAAGGTGCCCAGCACCGCGAGGAGCACGAGACACGTCCTCATACGTTGTCCCTCAGAGCGAAAGGATTGCATACGCACCCACCTCGTATTCGCGGCCCTTGAGTCCCTCGGCGATGGCCGTCGTGCTCATGCCCTCCGAGTACTCATCCAGCATGCGCACCAGCCCCCGCAGACCGAAGCGCGTGGACACCGCGCCCAGCACCGGCCGCTTGAGCCCGTAGGACACGTCGCCCCCGAGCTGCACCGGATACGTGAGGTTGAACACGCGGTGGTAGTCGTACGGACCCCAGTCGTTGAACCGCAGCTGCGTGGCGAGCAGCAGCGTGTCGTACAGCACGTTGGCGTCCAGGCCGAAGCGGCGCACCTGCCGCGCGTCCTCGCCTCCGGACTGCACGCTGCCCACGAAGGCCGTGCCGTACAGCTTCAGCCGCTGCGTGGGATTGCCCACCATGCGCAGCGTCGTCTCCCACTCGTCGCGCGCGGGAGGCGCCCCGGCGAAGGCCACCGCGCTGCCGTCCGCGAGGATGGCGATGCTCGCATCCCGGGACGTCGGCTGTCGGCGGTACACCAGGTCCAGGCCCGCGGCGAAGGGCGCGTCCTCGCGCATCTCCCGGTCCCACGCCCAGAACCACGTCCCCGGCGTCGGGTCGAAGGTGATGAGCAGCTCCGCGCCCAGCGTCTCGCGGTTGTCCAGGACGGTGAAGGCATCCTGCAACACGTTGCGAGCGCGCACGGCGGGGAAGTACGTGCCCGAGTCCTGGTCATACGTGTCGGGGATGTTCGGATTCGGGCCGATGAGCGGCTTCTGGTACAGCACGTTGGGCGCCACCTCGATGGTGCCCAACTGGAAGGCCGCGCCCGCCTGCGCTCCGAAGTGGTTGCCGCGACCGCTCTCCCGCAGGCTCCAGCCCGTCAGCACGATGCTCGGCTCGGGACCACCGTCCGCCACCAGCCCGCGGAACGAGCCCTGGGCGAACAGCCGGACGCCGCCCAGGTCATATGTGGCCCGCGCCTTCGCGCCGAGCGTGTCGAGGAACTGCACCTTGTCGCGCAGCACCTCCTGGCCACTGCCCATGTAGCTGGCACCGCCCGTCGCCTCGCGCGTCCACGTGAACTCCTCGCCGATGCGCTGGGGCGCGGCCAGGATGCCACCGATGTCGAGCGCCAGCGGACCCCGGTTCCACTCGAAGGTCAGCGCCGTGCGGCGCGCCACGCGCTCGCGGATGACGGAGGCGGTCTGCTGCGTCGCGCCCCGGGCGATGTCCTCCTGATGCACCAGCGTCAGCGCCATGTCCCCGAAGCCCTTGCGGTACTTGGCGACGACGGATGGGTTTGCGCCCCAGTACAGCTCCGGACCCACCGCCAGCTTGAAGCCCTCGAAGGAGCGCTTGCCGCTGAGCACCACGCCGAAGGGCGCGTTGCCGTGGTAGATGTCGATGTTCGGCCCGTAGTTGGCCTCGCGGTACAGGCCGAAGAAGTCACCCTCCTCGCCCCAGTGGTAGTGGCCGACGCGGTAGAAGCCCTCCAGCGCGAAGTCCGCGCGGTCCAGCTTGAACTCCGCCTGGTACAGCGCGAAGCGGTCAAAGCCATTCACTCCCGGCTGGGAGACGCCCGGCGTCGGCGAGGCCCCCGGTGCCGGCGTCGTCGGCGTCGGCGTGGTGCCCCGGTTCTCGTAGAAGAGGTTGTTGAGGCGGTTGGTGGCCACGTTGCCCACCACGTTGAAGGACGCGCGTCCGTACACGCCGGTGGCGGGCTGGAGCGCCAGGTCGAAGAAGATGGACTCCGTGTGGTCCGCGGACGTCAGGTTCGGTCGCGTCGTCGCGATGCTTCCACGCGACAGCGAGCTGTCCATGACGAGGCGCAGGTTCGACACCCGCACCGCGCTGAGCTCATCCGCCTTCGCCAGGGCGATGGAGGACTCGTAGCTCTTCGACAGCTCGGAGGGCCGCAGGCCCGCGAAGTGCGCGTGGATGCGGTCCAGGTCCGTGTCCTCCGCGTACGGGTCCAGGCGGAAGGCCGCCTGCAACACGTAGTAGGCCGTGCGCGGCTGGATGCGGGAGATGCCCGCGTCGTCCGGCGTGCCCAGGGCGCAGATGCCGAACCACTCCTCGTTCATGTTGTTCTGACCGGCCACGAAGTCCGCCGCGTAGCCGCCGTTGGGCCACGACGCCGTCGTGTCGTGCAGGGAGAGGTTGGCCTCCTGGCCCACCTTCCACCAGCCATCCACCCACTGGAAGACGAAGCCGCCCAGCGCGTTGCCCACGCGGCCCTGGCCGTACGTCTGCGTGTAGATTTCCTCCCACTGCTGGCGCAGGTACTCGGCCTGCGACAGGTGGTCCTCACGACCGTCCCGCGCGTTGAACGCATCCGCGCCGAACTCCGAGAAGAGCACCGGCTTGTCCACCTTGCGCAGCACCTCTTCGTACAGGTCCCGGACGCTGGGGCCTCGGTAGACGTTGGCGCCGAAGATGTCGATGTCGGTGGCGTGCTTGGCGATGAGGTCGATGTACTGGAGGTCGCCGTTGGCCATCGCCACCGGGTGGTTGACGTCGCGGGCCTTGATGGTCCGCGCCGCCTCGCCCATCAGCGTGTAGAGGTGCACCGCGCGCGCGGCGTCCTCCTGGCCCGGCAGCGCCTCGATTTCATAGCTGGTCCAGTGCAGGCCGTAGTTGTTCTCGTTGCCGAGCAGCCACATCAACACGCCCGGAACGCCCCGGTACACCTCCACCTTCTTCGCCAGCTCCTCGAGCAGCGCCTTGCGATGCGCGGCGTTGGAGTAGTCGATGTTGGGCACGAAGGTGCCGTTGACGGTGGCGCCATAGCGGCCCATCAGCGGGTTCACCACGGTGGTGATGCCGTAGTTCTTGAAGATGAACTCCACCCAGCGCGGAGGGATGTCGTCGAACTGGCGGATGGCGTTGACGCCCATGTCGCGCAGCAGCGTCATCTCCCGCGCCAGCACCGCGCGCACGAAGTCGTCGGGCTGGTTCCAGAGCGAATACCGGTAGTTCTCTCCAATGGGCGTGTAGCCCCAGTTCATGCCGCGCAACAGGAAGTCGCGGCCGTCCACCTTCAGCTTGAAGCCCCGCTCGTCGCGCTGGAGCTTGACGACGGTGGCCTGCTCCGCGCCCGCGGTGACGTCCACGGGCTGCAGGGTGAGGGGCTGCGGCGCGGGAGACGGCGCCGGGCTCGGAGGACCCGAGGGCGTCGTGGTGGTGGCTGCGGGCGGCGCGCCACCGGGAGGAGCGGCGGCCGGCGGAGTTGCTTCCACCGGCGCCGTTTGAGGTTGCGCGCCGCCGGGTTGGACGGGCTGCGCGTCCTGCCCGGCGTGGACGGGGGCCTGGTACAGCGCCGCCGCGAGGAGGGGTGCGAGGAACAGGGCTCTCATGCGGCCAGCTCCACATCCAGCCCGTTCTGGGCCACCACGGCGCGGTACAGGTGCGCGCTGTCCTTGGGGATGCGCTTCTGGGTCGCGTAGTCCACGTAGACCATGCCGAAGCGCTTCTGATAGCCGTACGCCCACTCGAAGTTGTCCAGCAGCGACCACGCGAAGTAGCCCTTGAGCGGCACGCCCTGCTTGATGGCCTCCAGCGAGGCCTCCAGGTGCGTGCGCAGGTAGTGCACGCGCTTGGTGTCCCGCACGCGGCCGTCCGCGTCCGGCGTGGTGCCGTAGGCGGCCCCGTTCTCCGTGACGTAGAGGCGCCCGGGCTTGTAGTCCTGGTTCAGCCGCACGAGCAGCTGGGTGAGTCCGTGGGGCGACACCTCCCAGTCCATCTCCGTCTTCTCGGGGCTGACGTGGACGGTGCGCGGGGCGTTCTGCGCCTCGGGGATGCGGTCGCTGCGGATGACGCCTCGGTTGTAGTAGTTGACCCCGAGGAAATCGATGGGCGCGGCGATGTCCGTCATGTCCCCCTGTCGCACGAAGGGCAGCGTGTCCGACTTCAGTCGCCCCTCGGCGACATGGTCGTCAATCACGTCGCGCGGGTAGCCCTTCCCGTAGAGCGGGTCCAGGTACCAGCGGTTGAAGCCGCCGTCGAAGGAGCGGCACGCGTCATGGTCCTCCTTGCTGGGCGACGCGGGCTCCGCGGGCACCAGGTTGAGGGTGACGCCGACCTCCGCCCTGGGCACGTTGGCGCGGATGACGGGGACGGCCTGTCCATGCGACAGCAGCACATGGTGGGCCGTGGCCAGCGCCTGGCCCCAGTCCTTGATGCCGGGGGCGTGCTCGCCGTTGGCGTAGCCCAGGATGCTGATGCACCAGGGCTCGTTGTGCGTAATCCACCGCGACACCCGGTCCCCGAGCTTCTGGCTCATCACGTCCGCGTACTCGACGAACGCGCTCACCGTGTCGCGCGAGGCCCAGCCGCCCTTGTCCTGAAGCGCCTGCGGCAAATCCCAGTGGTACAGCGTGACGACAGGCTCGATTCCCACCTCCAGCAGTCCGTCGACCAGCCGCGAGTAGAAGTCGAGGCCAGCGGTGTTCACCTTGCCGCGCCCCATGGGGAACACGCGCGGCCAGGCGACGGAGAAGCGATACGCCTTCAATCCCATCCAGCGCATCAGCTCCACGTCTTCGCGCCAGCGGTGGTAGTGGTCGCAGGCGACGTTGCCGTTGGTTCCGTCGGCGATTTTACCGGGCGTGGCGGCGAACCGGTCCCAGATGGATTCACCGCGCCCGTCGGCGTCGGTGGCTCCTTCAATCTGGTACGAGGAGGTGGCCACACCCCACACGAAGTCATGAGGAAACTGCCGCATCGTCAGGGACTCCTTTCGAGGACTCGAGATGGCAGCGGACGTGGTGCTCCGCCGCGGGAAGGTGAAAGGGAGGAAGCGCCTCGTGGCACCGCACGTCGGCGTGAGGACAGCGGGGCGCGAAGGCACACCCCAGAGGAGGCGCGGGCACGGTCGCCACGCGCGCGGGCAGGGGCGTGCGCAGGAAGTCCACGCCATCCGGAACGGCCGACAACAACAGCCGTGTGTACGGGTGGCGAGGCGCCTGGAGCACGTCGCTGGTGCGGCCCGTCTCCACGACGGAGCCCGCGTAGAGCACCAGCACGCGGTCCGCCAGGTGACGGGCGCTCGCCAGATCATGGGTGATGAAGAGGATGCCGATGCCGCGCTCGCGCGTCAGGCCCTTGAGCAACTGGAGCACCCCCCGGCGCGTGGACACGTCCAGCATGGAGGTGGGTTCGTCCGCGATGATGACGTCGGGCTCCACCGCCAGCGCCCGCGCCACGGCCACGCGCTGACGCTGGCCTCCGGACAGCTCGTGCGGATAGCGCTTCGCCAGCTGCTCCGCTGGCGTCAGCCCCACCGACTCCAGCAGCGCGTGCACCCGTCGCGTCAGCTCCACGCCTCGCGCGCGCCCATGGCGCACCAGCGAGCGCTCCAGGTGATAGGCCACCGTGTGCACCGGATTGAGCGAGGCGAACGGGTCCTGGAACACCATCTGCACGCGGCCCCGGTAGGCCAGTGACGCGGCGCCGCCCTCGCGGGCGAGCACGTTCTCTCCGCCAAGGAGGATGTCGCCCGAGTCCGGGGTGTCCAGCCGCGCCAGCAGGCGGGCCAGCGTGGACTTGCCGCTGCCAGACTCGCCGACGAGCGCGAGGATTTCTCCGCGCTCCAGCGAGAAGGACACATCCGTCAGCACCTTGCGGCGCGCGTGGGACAGGAAGCCGCCCACGGGGAAGCTCCGATTCAGGCGCGAGGCTTCCAGCAGGGGAGGGCTCATCGACGACCTCCGGGGGACGCGGCGAGCGGCGGCTTGAGCGCGCTGGTGGCCTGCTCCAGCACGTCGGGTGACGGCGTCGGCGCGTCGGCCGCGCCCAGGTGAGGGAAGGACGACAGCAACAGGCGCGTGTATGGATGACGCGCGTCGGTGCGCAGTCGCTGCGCGGTGTCCACCTCCACCAGCTTGCCGGCCTGGAGGATGCCCACGCGGTCCGCCAGCGCGAGCAGCAGGGGCAGGTCATGCGTGATGAAGAGGACCGCGAAGCCCAGCCGCTCCTTCAGCTCCACCACGCGCTGGAGCAGCTCCTTCTGCACCACCACGTCGAGCGCGGTGGTGGGCTCGTCCATCACCACCAGCCGGGGCTCCAGGGCCAGGGCCAGGGCGATTCCCACGCGCTGGCGCATGCCACCGGAGAGCTGGTGCGGCCATGCGTCCACCAGCTCGGGCTTCAACCCCACCATGCTCAACAGCTCACGGGCCCGCGCGTACGAGGACGCGCGCGAGTTACCTCCGTGCGCCGCGAGCGTGTCGTGGAACTGCTCGCCCAGCGTGAGCACCGGGTTGAGCGCGCTCATCGCGCTCTGGAACACCATGGACACACGGCTCCACCGGAAGGCGCGCAGCGCCTCCGGCGACAACGCGGTGACGTCCGTTCCGTCGAAGAGGATGCGTCCGTGGGTGATGGCCGCCGACGAGGGCAACAGGCGCAACAGCGCGGAGCCCAGCGTGGACTTGCCGCTGCCGGACTCACCCGCGAGGCCGAACACCTCGCCGGGGGCGATGTCCAGGGACACCTGGTCCACCACGCGGGAGGGGCCCGCCTGCGTCATGTACTCGATGGACAGCTCACGCACGCTCAAGAGCGCGCCGGGCGTGGCGGCCTCCTGCGCGGGCGAGGCGACGGCGCGCACCGCCGCGGCGCTGGGCGCCTTCGGAGGGGCGCGAAGCGAGGGGTTGGTCAGCTCGTCGATGGCGGAGCTGAGCAGCGTGAGCGAGAAGCCCACCAGCGCGATGCAGATGCCCGTGGGGACGAAAATCCACCAGGAGCGCGTCAGGAGCGCCGCGTCGTTGCCGGCCCAGTAGAGGTTGGTGCCCCACGTCACCGAGCCCACGTCACCCAGGCCCAGGAACTCCAGGCCCACCTGCGCGCCCACGGCATACAGCGTGTTGCCAATGAACGACGAGGCCACGAGCGAGGCCATGTTGGGCAACAGCTCGCGGGTGATGATGCGCAGGTGGCTCTCTCCGGCGACGACGGCCGCCGCGACGAAGTCCCGACCTCGCAGCGACAGCGCCTCCGCGCGGAAGACGCGCGCGTTCCAGGCCCAGCCCGCGAAGGTGAGCACCACCACCATGCGGAACGGACCGGAGGGCAGGTAGGCGCCCAGGACGATGGCCAGCGGCAGGCCCGGGATGACCAGGAAGATGTTGGTGGTGAGCGTCAGCGCGTCATCCACGCGGCGGCCCAGGTAGCCGGCGGTGATGCCCACCAGCGCGCCCACCAGCGTGACGAGCGCGCCCACCGCGAAGCCGATGGCCAGCGTCTCCCGCGCGCCCACCACCGTCTGCGCGAGCACGTCCTGACCCTGGCCCGTCGTGCCGAACCAGTGGGCACTCGAAGGCGGCTGGTGGGGCTGGCCCATCAGCTCCGTCGGGTCCATCACGAACCACGGGCCCACCAGCGCGACGAGGAGGAAGCCCAAGAGGAGGGTGCCTCCCACCGCCGCCTTGCGCTGGCGGAGCAAGCGTCGAAGGGTGTCACGCATGGGCGCGGGTCCTCGGGTCCAGCCAGAGGCAGAGCAGGTCCACGGCGAAGTTCGCGGCAAGCACCGCCAGCGTGATGACCAGGAAGAGCCCCTGCATCAGCGGGTAGTCCTGGTTGCGCACCGCGAGGATGAGCAGGTAGCCGGTGCCCGGATACGAGAAGACGATTTCCGTCAGCAGCGAGCCGCTCAGCACGAAGCCCAGTGCCATGCCGAAGCCGGTGACGTTGGGCAGCAGCGCATTGCGCGCCGCATAGCGCAGCATCACCTGGCGGGGCGGCAGGCCCTTCGCGTGCGCCAGCCGCAGCGTGTCCGTGCCCAGCACCGCCACCATGGTGTTGCGCATGCTCAGCATCCACCCGCCGAGCGTGGCCACGACGATGGACGTCGCCGGCAGCACCGCGTGCCGCCCCACGTCCGCGAGGAAGGTGAGCGTCGCCCCGGGCTCCACGTCGTGCGAGTACGCGTGACGCAGCGGGAACCAGCCCAGCCCGAAGCCGAAGAGGTACAGGGCCAGCATGGCCAGCCAGAAGTAGGGAAAGGCCCCCAGGAAGGCGAGCGCGGGCGCCAGCGCCGAGTCCAGCCAGCCGCCCCGGTTCCACGCGGCCAGCACGCCCAGCATCGTCCCCACCGCGAAGCTGATGATGACCGCGCACCCGGCCAGCCCCAGCGTCCACAACAGGCCCGTGCCGATGACCTCCGACACGGGCGACGGGTAGTACGCGTACGACAGGCCCAAATCCCCGGTCAGCAGGTGCTTCAGGTACGTGAAGTACTGCACGTGCCACGGCGCATCCGTGAAGCCGAACGCCGTCTTCAGGGCCACCAGCGCCTCGGGGGAGATGCGGCCCTCGAAGCGGGCGAACATCGCCGTGGCCGGGTCTCCCGGCGCGAGCCTCGGGATGACGAAGTTCATCGTCAGCGAGGCCCACGCGGCGAGCAGGTAGAAGCCGAGCCTGCGGAGCACGTAGCGCATGGTCAGGGCGCCTCCCTCGGGGCGAGCGCCGTCAGCACCAGCAGGCTGTCGGGCTCGGCGTGGGGCGAAAGCCGGGCGTAGGGGTTCGCCTCGGTGGGAAAGCCCGTGAAGCGCTTGGAGTTGGACTCGCCCCAGGACGGGTTCGGGAACAACGGAATCGCCGGCGCCGTCTCGGAGAAGCGTCGCTGCACCTGCGCCATCAGCGCCTGCTGCTCCTCGCGCGAGTCGGTGACTTCGAAGCGCTCCAGCAGCGCGTCCGTCTCCTTGTCGCCGTAGCGCTGCCAGTTGGCGGGAGCCACCTCGCCCACCGGACGCACCGTCGCGGAGGACAGCATCCACTTGTAGAAGGTGTACGGCGTGGGGCCGTCCAGCGACCAGGAGATGGCCAGCTGGAACTCCCCTTTCTGGAGTCGCGCCTGCCACGCGCTGAACTCGTACGTGCGCAGCTGCGCCTGGAGGCCCAGCTTGCGCAAGTCCCGCGCGACGACCTGCCCCGCGCGCACCCAGTCCGACCAGCCGCCCACCACTTCGATGTCCAGCGTCAGCGGGCTGCCGTCCGCCTGGCGGCGCAGCCCGTCGGGCCCCCGCGTGAGCCCCGCCTCGTCCAGGAGCCGCGCGGCCTCCTTCGCGTCGTGGCGCACCCACGCGTCGTCCGCGACGTCCGCGTCCCGCCAGCCCGTGTACGCGTCGTTGAGGCCCGTGGCGTCCGCCGGCCGCGTGTAGCCATACATGGCGATTTCGACCAGCCGCTCCCTGTCCAGCGCCATGCTCAGCGCCTTGCGCACGCGCACGTCGTTCAGCGGGGGCTGGGTGGTGTTGGGGTAGAGGAAGACGGTGCTGCCGAAGAGCGGGAACCAGCGCGCGTGGTGCTTCGGGTCCCTGGCGACGAAGGTGCGGTCCACCGCGGGGACGAAGTTGCCCGCCCAGTCCACCTCGCCCTCCACCAGCGCCAGGTTCGCCTGGTCATTGGTGGGGAAGGCCAGGAAGCGCAGTGCCCTGACGGCGGGCTTGCCGGGCTGCCAGTAGTACGGGTTGCGGCTCAGTTCGTACACCTGATTGCGGAAGACACTCACCTGCGTGAACGGACCGGTGGCCACGGGGTTGGGATTCGTGAACGTCACCGGGTCCGCCACCTGCTCCCAGATGTGGCGCGGGACGATGGGCTGCGCGGCCAGGTCCCCGAAGCCGGGGATGAACGTGCGCGAGAACTGGAAGGCCACCGTGTGCGGCCCTTCGGCGCGCACGTCCGCCAGGAAGCGCCACACGCCGCCCGCGTCCAGGGCCGCGTGCTTGCGCAGCAACTGGAAGGTGTAGGCCACGTCCTCGGCGGTGAAGGGCTTTCCGTCGGACCAGCGCACGCCCTCGCGCAGCGTGAAGCGCAGGGTGCGGCGGTCCTCGGACCACGCGTGCCCCGTGGCCAGCCACGGCTGGTAGTCACCCTTGGACGGTGTGTAGAGCTCCAGGCACTCGTAGACGCCCGCGCGCGTGGGCCAGCGAGAGCCCGCGCCCGGGAAGAGCGGGTTGAAGTTGCGCACCCACGCGCTCTGCTGCTCCACGGAGACGAACAGGGTCCCCGGCGGACGCGGACGGGGCTCGTTCGAGCACGCCGCGCACAGAAGCAGGAGGAGGGCGGAGGTGACGAGGCCCGCGGGCCTCATTCCACCCTCGAGTAGGCGCGCACATAGTCCACCCGCATCTGCTGGGGGAACTGCGTGGTGCCGTCCACAGGGCCCACGAAGCCGCCTCCCACCGCGACGTTGAGGATGAGGAAGTGCGGATGGTCGAACACCCAGCGGGCGTTGCCCGGCAGGTCCCTGGGTGTCACCTCCATGAAGGCGATGTCATCCACGAACCAGCGGATGCGGTCGGGGTCCCACTCCACCGCGAAGACGTGGAAGTCCTCGTAGAGCCTGCCGCCCGCGACGACGTGCTCCTGGCCCACGTTCTCCCCGCCCGAATACCCTGGCCCGTGCAGCGAGCCCCGGACGATGGCGGGCAGCTGGCCCCGGTGCTCCATGATGTCGATTTCGCCGCACGTGGGCCAACCCACCTGGTTGAAGTTCGCGCCCAGCATCCAGAAGGCGGGCCAGATGCCCTTGCCCGTGGGCAGCTGGATGCGCGCCTCGAAGCGCCCGTACGTCCGCTCGAACTTGCCGCGCGTGGTGAGGCGCGCGGAGGTGTAGTCGTTGCCCTGGTATCGCTCGCGCCGCGCGGTGATGACCAGGCGGCCCTCGCCGTCCAGCGACGCGTTCTCCGGCCGCGCGGTGTTGTGCTCGTACTGGCCGTTGCCCCAGCCGTCTCCTCCGACGTCCGCGCTCCACCGCTCGGTGGAAGGAGGCGTGCCCGCCGGTCCGTCGAACTCGTCCTGCCACACCAGCTTCCAATCCTGATGCGAGGGCTGGACGGTGGTGGGGGGCGGGTCGGTGCGTCCTGAGCGGGCCGGGTCACAGGCCATGCATCCCAGGAGCGCGAACCACGGGAGGAGTCGGCTGGGCGTCATGCGGTTTTTCCGACGTGTTGGAGGGGAAATAACGTGCGGTCCCGGAGGGCCGCCTGGAGCACGAGTGTGGCCGCGCCCACCGCGATGGACTTGTCGCCCAGCGCGGACGTGACGATGCGCGTCTCCGCCATGGACGTGGACAGCGCGCGCTTGCGCACCGACGCCCGCAACGGGTCCAACAAGAGGTCGCCCACGGAGGAGATTTCCCCGCCGAGCACGACGATGGCGGGGTTGAGCAGGTTGAGCAGGCCCGCGACGGCGACGCCCAGGTACTGGCCCAGCCCATCGATGATTTGCCGCGCCGCCGGGTCGCCCGCGCGCGCGCCTTCGACAATCTCGCGAATCGTCGGAGCCTTTCGGCCCTTGGTGCCCATCAGCTCCCGCGCGCGCTCCACCAGCGCCCCGGAGCCGATGAGGGTGACGAGGCAGCCGCGCAGTCCGCACAGGCACGGGGGCCCCGCGGAGTCGACGGCGATGTGGCCAATCTCTCCGGCCGTGCCTCCGGCGCCGCGGTACACGTCGCCGTGGATGATGTGGCCGGAGCCGATGCCCGTGGCCAGCTTGATGTACGTCAGGTCCTCGCCGCTGGTGCCCGCGCCCCAGTAGCACTCCGACAGCGCGCCGAGGTTCGCGTCGTTGTCGACGAACACCGGCAGGTCGAACGTGGTGCTCAAGGCCTCCCGCACGTCGTAGCCGCGCCACGCCGGCAGGATGAGCGGGGACATCTTCCCGGGCGCGGACGGGTGCACCGGGCTGGGCGCGGCCACGCCCAGGCCCACGACGGAGCGCCGGGGAACGCGCTCGGCGTCCAGGCACTCCTGCACCAATGTCCGCACCGTCTTCAGTGTGCCCTCCGGGTCGTTGCGAACCTGCTGTGCGGCGCTGCGGTGGGTGCGCACCCGGCCCCGCAGGTCCGTGAGCACCACGGTGACGTGGGTGGCGCCCATCTCCACGCCGAGGATGCTGAAGGCGTCATCCCGGAAGCCGATGAGGGTGGGGCGACGGCCGCCTCGGGAGACGCCGGCGCCGATGCTGCGCACCAGCCCCGAGTGCTCCAGGTCCGCGACGATGGCCGACACGGTGGACGGGCTCAGCTCCGTCCTCCGGGCAATCTCCGCCCGGGAAATCTGGCGCTCGCGCCAGATCATGTTGAGCAGCAGGCTGCTGTTCTGCGCCCGCATGCCCGCCGCGTCGACCGTCAGTGCCGCCGTTCCCACTTTCATCGTCCCCTTACGCTCCATTCCGCCGCGCGGAAGGCGCGGTGGGTGTCATCTCCACTGGATGTCGTCGACGTAGAAGACGACCGGGGTCGGCTTGCCCCCCGCTACCCAGCCGAAACCACCCACCACCTTCCGGTATCGGACGCGGCTGACGTCGATTGTGTACTCCTTTGGCTCCGCCGTGAGCGTCTGGTCTCCGGTATCGAGGCTGAAGCCGTCGGCCGTGGTACTCAGACCCACCAGGAACTTGACGACCTCGCCTCCCGTGGCTCCCCACGCATAGAAGGACAGGACGGACGCGCCCTCGGGGACCTCGAAGCCGGGCAGGTCACCCCAATTGCTCTCGGGGTACTGCCACCACACGCCACCCCAGTTGCCGCCGCCCGCCGTATAGGTGAACTTGTGGCAGTCGCCCTTGCCCGTGCCCGGCCGCGTCGCGGCGCACTCGGGCGCGGAGACGATGCCGCCCGACGCGCCGTCGCCCATGTAGCCGCTGGGCGCCCACGTTCCGTCCACCGTCAGGGGAAGCGCCGTGGTGGGGCCCGCGTCAGGAGGCCCCGCGTCCGGCTCGCCCGCGTCGGGAGTCCCGGAGTCTGGCGGACCCGCGTCCGGCACCCCCGAGTCCACGGGCCCCGCGTCCGGCTGTCCTGCGTCTGGAGTTCCCGAGTCGGGCTTCGTCCCCGCGTCAGTCTGGGGGTCGGGCGTCTTGTCGTCCTCCTCCGGGTCACACGCACCGAGCAGGCTCATCGCGGCGAGCAACCCCGCCGCGGCACACGTCCAGGCGAAACGCTTGTGTTGCATGGGCTTCCCCTCCCTGCTGGAAAACTTCGTTCGCACTGCGAAGAAACCAGACGACGCAAGGAACCGACGCTCGCGTGGTGCGATGCGTCAAGAAAGGCGCTCTGCTTCAGAGGAGAGTGAGGTGAATCACGCCGTGCCCATCCGCCCACACCCCCGGGGCTCACCGTCACTCCGTCACGAACCGTGCTTCATTCGTTCGAGTGACGAAGAAAGTACCAGCGACGTTGGTTGGATTGCAAGCCGCCGCGTGACAGGGCCTTGACGCCAAACCCAGACACGGCGCCGCACGCGGCCCGTCCCATTGCCTGACGCGTCGCGGCGACGGTGACGTGAGAGGGATAAGGGGGCACGAGGGGCGCCTCGAGCCCGCCGAGTGGGGCCACGCGCGGCGAGAACGCCGCCTGGAGGGGCGCTCGAAACTTTGTTCGGACGGCGAACAAAGTTCAGGGTGGGAGGTGCCGGGTCACCCAGGTGGGGCGCTGGACGGGGTGAGGCTCACGTCCGGCTCCGAGTGGAATGACGACAGCGGCTGCCACCATAGCGTGGGCCCGCCGCCTTGAACAGTTTCATCCAGCGCGAGAAGGAAGGGCTCCCGCGCCCTCGGCTGGCGGGCGCGTCATGGAGAGGGACAGGAGCGCGCCGGCCCGCGTCACCAGGCTGGTCGTGTCGATGCACCGGGTTGAACAGCGCCAGGTCCGCGCGGGACGTCCGAGCGGATTGGAATCCGGAGGTGCGCCGCCTGTTGTGAGGCTTCATGCGAGAGCTGAGTCGGCGTTCCGTCGTGCTGGGGCTGGGGTCCTGCGCCGTGAGTGTGGTGGCTTGCACCTGCGCGGTCCCAGCGGAAGCCGTCCCCGTGGCGCCCCGCGTCAGGGCCCAGCTCTACGCCTGCGAGGGATGTGAAGCCGTCGCGGAGCGGGTGCCAGAGCGGCTGGTTCCCACCGTTCGGCTGGCGAGCGCCGAGGAGCCCGGAGAGCGGATGACGCTGACGGGACGGGTGTTGAGCGCGCAGTCACGCGAGCCCGTCGCGGGAGTCGTCATCTACGCGCATCACACCAACGCGGCCGGGCTCTATGCGAACGGTACGCGGGAGTCCGAGTGGAGCCGTCGCCATGGTCGGTTGCGCGGGTGGGCGAGGACGGGTGGGGACGGCGTCTATGCGTTCGAAACCATCAAGCCCGCGCCCTATCCGAACGACACCCTGCCGGCGCACGTACACCTGTTCATTGGCGAGCCGGGGCGGCCCGCGTACCACGTCGATGACGTCGTGTTCGACGGCGAGTTTGGCGTGACGCCGCGCTACCGCGAGAAGCAGGAGCTTCGCGGTGGAAGTGGCATCGTGAAGCTGTCGCGCACGGCCTCCGGCGTGTGGCTCGCGCGCCGGGACATCGTCCTGGAGCGTCACCCCTGAGGCGCGTGCGCGGGGTGCTCAGAACGGCGTCAGGCGGAAGGCTTCCATGAGGAGCGGCAGGGGGCGCGCGCTCCACAGCACGGCCCACTGTCGTTCGTTCACGCCGCGCATGTAGACGTCGCCCACGTACAGCGCGACGGCGGCGCGGGTCTCCAGGTCGATGAGGAGCGCGCCCGGCTCGCCCGCCACCGAGAAGGGCCGGTCATCCGTGGCCGTGACGAGCACTTCTTGTCCGTCCTCGCCCACGGAGATGATGCGGCCGCGATGCAGGCCTCCCCGGGAGGAGTACTTCATCACGGTGCTGCCCACGCGGGGCGCCGCCACCCGGGGCACCCAGGACACGGGTGGGTACTCGCCCGAGCCGCGCTCCTCCGGGTCCACGGGCGCGGCGATGCAGGCGTCGAGCAGGCCCGGGAAGCTCCACTGCCTGGCTCCCGTGGCCACCACCTGGGCGACCCGGGTCTGGGTGGTGACGTGGCGGAGCCAGCGCCCCTCGGGACGGCGGTCCACGATGCCGTCCTCGCCTCGCAGGTACGCTTGAGGTTGAGGCACCACCGGGCCTCCCACCGGGAGGACGCCGGGCGCCGGTGGGAGCATGGGCGGTCCCAGCCGGTGCTCCACGGTGAGCAGCACGGGGGCGCCGGATTCACGCAGGCGGAACCAGCCTCCGAGGGAGGTCTCGTAGGGGCTGCCCTCCTCACTCAGCGGCTCTCCGGCGATGAGCCGGGGGCCTTTGCCGTGGCCGTGCGTGCTCATGGTCGGGCGAGACTCCAGAGGGAAGACCTGGCGTGGCTACAGCTCGCTCAGGCCAGGGTCGAACAGGGCGGTGAGCGTGACGAGGAACTCGCGGGAGAACACGGGCATGGGCGCGTGGCCGCCATTGTACGGCTGGGCGATGCGGAAGTTCTCGCCGAGCAGGTTGTTCCTGCCACCCCCCACCACTGCCTTCCAGCCCACGGACGTGGGTGGGGCAGGACGGCGCAGGCACCTTGAAGCCCGTGTGTCCTTCGCGACGGAGTCCCCGGTGCGCGTGTGAGGGCTGTTCAGTAGGGCCGCAGGTGAAAGGCCTTCATCAGGAGCGGCAGTGGACGGGCCCGCCACAACACGGCCCACTGACGCTCCTTCACGTAGCGCATGTAGACCTCTCCCACGTGCAGCCCGATGGCGGCACGGGCCTCCACGTCGATGAGGAGCGCGCCCGAGTCGCCTTCCACCGCGAAGGGCTGCTCACTGGTGGAGGTGACGAGCACCTCGTCTCCAGACTCGCTCACGCAGAGGATGCGGCCGTGACGCAGTCCGCCCCGCCGGGTGAACTTGAGCACGGTGCTGCCCTCGCGAGGCTCCGCGACGCGGGGCACCCAGGGCAGCGGCGGGTACTCGTCCGAGCCGAGCGACGGGGCCACGGGCGCGGCGATGCAGGCGTCGAGCGGACCCTGGTGTCCCGTCTCGGGTCGGACTCCCGAGGCCAGCACCCTGGCGACGCGCTCGCCCGACGTGGCGTGGCACAGCCAGCGCCCCTCGGGACGGCGGTTCACGATGGCGTCTTCCCCCTGCCAGCGCAGGCGCGGCGGCGGGCCTCCTACCGCGAGGCACGCGGACGCGGCCCTGATGGGGTCCGGCGTCAACAGGTGCTCCACGGTGAGCAGCACGGGGGCGCCGGACTCACTCAGGCGGAACCACCCGCCGAGCGTCGCCTGGAGGTAGCTGCCCTCTTCACATAACGGCTCGCCGGAGAGCAGCCGTCGGCCTTCGTTGTCCGCGTGGGTGCTCATGCCTGGGTGAGATTGGTGAAGTCGCAGGCGGCGGGAAGGCATGAGACCGGCGCGGCGTTCGCGGGGGCCAGGTGGATGACGCGCTCGTGGGGATTCGAGTGCTCCAGGGTGCCCACCCCCGCGCCGTCGTCCGCGAGGTAGGCGGTGCGCCCATTGGCCTTCAGCTTGACGGTCCTCACCACCCCCGACACCGGGAGGGTGATGTCGTAGGAGTCGTCGTCGGTGACGCCCGCAACGGCATACAGGCCATTATAGGCATACGTGCCTCCGACGTGGTTGCCGTCGGTGATGGTGACCGTGCCCGCGCCCAGGTCGTGGTTCACCGCGTGGGTCACCGTGCAGGAGGTGCCGTCATCATCCAGGGTGATGGCCACGGGGCCCGCCCCCATGCCGGTGTCCGCCATTCCGGCGACGCCGAGGTGGACGGCGCCGGTGGTGATGGCCAACTCGTAGCTCGTCTCATCGATGACCTGAGCGGTCTGGTGGTGCCCGTTCAGCGCCGCGATTCCCATCACGCTGAGGGTGACGCCATGCCTGGGGGTTCCCTGGGCGGGAGCCGCCGGTCCGGCGATGGCCAGCGGGGTTCGCGTCACCTGCGAGGTGATGTTCTGGACCGCGGCGGCGGGAGCGCCCAGGGGCAGGGCATAGTGGTTGGAGTCCACCACGGTGGCGGCATGCGCCGCGTTCAGCGCGATGACCGCGGCGCCGTTGATGGTGACGATGGGCGCGCCCTTGAGGCCATGGTTGGGGTGACGCGCCACCGCCTGGTTGCCCATGTGGTCCACCACCGTCACCGGGACGAAGAGGTCCACCTCATCCTTGCGATAGACCTTCTCGTTGCGCGGAAGCGTGCGCAGCGAGGGGGTGCCGCCCACGTTCGCGAGCGTGCGCTCGCCGTCGTGGAAGTGGCCGGTGGAGCCCACCAACTCCACCTGGGCCGTGCCCCAGAAGCCGTCGGCTTGCGTCTGGCGCAGGAGGCTTTCGGTGGGGGCCTTGTCCAGCAGCGTGACGTTGTTGCCGGCGACCTGCCCGGTGACTTCCGCCGCCGCACCCTGGGACACGTCCAGGAGGGACCAGTCCGCGTCCAGGTTCCGGGCGACAGGGTGGGCGCCGTCGTAGGCGGGCACGCTGGCGCCCTGGAGCTTCACCATTCGCAGCCCTCGTCCATGGTTCGCGTGGGTGACGACACTTCCCGTGAGGTCCGCGTCCAGGACGACATCCACCCCGCCCAGCTTCGCCGTCGCATGCACGTTCACCGGGCTCGTCTTGTCCGTGCGGTAGGTGTTCGCGTCGACAATCTCGACGACCCGCTGAGGCCCGTCGAGTGATGGGTCCGTGCTCTCCGTGACGACCACCGGACCCAGCCCGCGTCCATGGGCCAGGTGGGTGACGATGGTGTCGGTGCCGTCATCGTCCAGCGTCACCGGCGTGCCGTCCACCTGGGCGGCCTCGCCGTTGGCCACCGCGCTGGTGAAGCGCAGCTTGTAGTGGTCCGCGTCGATGATTTCCGTCACCTCGTGGTCGCCATCCCACGCGCCGGCCGAGGAGCCGTCGACGTGGACGCAGCCCAGCGTGGCGCCCTGGCCGGGGTGGTGAAGCAGGCACTGGCCCTCGGGGAAGTCCATCAGCGTCACGCGCACGCCCACGCTCGGCAGCGTGTGCACGTGGTTCGCTCCCGCGCTGGCATCCAGCCGGTAGTGATGGGCGTCGACGACGGTGGCGTTGCGCGCGCCATCCAGGAGTGCCACGCCCGTGCCACGCAGCCTCACCTGCTTCGTCCCCACGAGCCCATGGGCCGGGTGGTGCACCAGGCATTCGCCCGCGGGGAAGGTGAGCAACTCGGTGGCCTCGACGACGGGAGCGCCGCCGCCCGGGGGCATGGAGGTCCCCGTGGCGCGTGGCCCCACGCCGAGCACGGGCTCCGGGACGGGCTTCGCGGCCACGGGATGTTGGGACGCGGGCGGCTTCTGGCAATGCACGAGTTGGAGCGGCAGCGGGCCTCCGTTCGTGTGGACCACCTGCACGGACGCGCGGGCCTGTCGCTCCGCTTCCTGGCTGGCCAGGATGGCGGGCTGCCGCAGCCGCTGCACGATGCCGTTGATGAGGCGAGAGGCCGCGCTGCGATTGGGCTCGCCGCGCGCCGCGAGAATCGCGTCGCGGAGGGCCATCTTGGTCGCCGCCGTGGGATGGAGGTTCACGAAGGCCGCGCCCGTCATTTCCGTCTCGGCCTCGTCCGCCACGTCGGCCGCGGAGTTGCCGGTCACCTTGCTCGCGGCCTCCGCCGCGCCCCCGACGAGCGTCGCCGCCTGGGCCTGGGCGTAGCAGTGGGAGACACGCGCGGCGGCCTGCTCATACGCCGTGGTGGCCGCCTGGATGTTCGTCGCGGCGAGCCCTACGGGCGGCGTCCCGGGTCCCCTCCAGCCCAGCAGGCAGTGGCGACGCTGGCCCACCACGCCGTTGAGCTCCATGCGCATGGGGGAGGAGTCATTCTTGTGATGGCATTGATCGACGGTGTAGTAGCCGGCGACGCCAGGGACGGGCTGCAGCGGCATCTGCGTCAGCGCCGCGGGGAAGCCGCCACCGTCGTACTTGCGCAGGCGGACCTGGATGCCGGGTGTGCGCGCGGGGCCCGGGTCCACGACCAGCGCGTCGCCGGTGGGCACCGCGATGAGCGTCACGGTGACGCCCGCGGTGGCGACCTTGTTCACGGTGGGCGTCGCCGTGGCGTTGGTGGACAGGGGCCAGATGTAGTGGTCCTCGTCCAGCACGGTGACAGGGTTCAGGCCCACGCCGTTCAGGTTGACCTGGGGCGCGCCGTGGGCGTCCAGGCCGTGCCGCTCGTGGCGGACGAGGCAGTGGTTGGCGGGCAGGTGGTAGACGGCGGCTGGCGCTCCATTCAGGGTGCCATCCGCGTCCAACTGGCTGGCCAGGACGGAGAGCGGCGCCGCGACGTAGTTCTTGTCACACCGGTGGATGGCGATGGCCGGGTTGTCGTTGGACGTCCCGGCGATGGCCACGATGTCTCCATCCGAGAGGCCGTGCCCGGGCTTGCGAATGAAGCACCAGGTGTTCGGACCCGCGTCGAAGACGCGCACGGCGCAGGTGGACAGGATGCCCGCTTCGACCCTCGGCGTGCCGTCGCGAGGCACCGGGAAGGTGTAGTGGTCCTCGTCCAGCTTGTGGATGGGGTGCGGCCCCGCGTTGTAGACCGCATGCGCGGCCCCGCTCAGGGTGACGTTGTCGTTGTGTTCCTTTCCATGGCGGGGGTGGACCACGAGGACGTTCGTGTTCGTGTTGATGAGGGTGACGTCGATGTCCTCCGCCGTCTTCTGGACGTAGTGGTAGCCGCGCACGCGGTACATGTCGACGGCTTCGGGGAAGGGGTGTCCCGCGCCGCCGTTCTTCGCGTAGCCGTGCTTGCCGACCTTGTTCTTGAGGCTCCCCGTGAAGAAGATGCCGTAGGAGTACACCACCGTGGGCGGCAGGCCGTGCAGCGGCGGCGCGGCGAGCGGGATGTACTTCTCCTCCAGGCCGTCCTTGGCGCCATGGTGGGCCGCGAGGATGCCGACCACCTTGCCGTCCAGGTCTCGCGCGCGACACGAGGCGATGTGCTGGAACATCGCATCGCCAGTGAGCAGGACGTAGCGCTCTTCCGGGAACAGCTCTGGCCGCGTGCCGCCCGCGTCGAGCGCCCGGCGCTGGCCGATGGGCGGCGCGTTGCTGTCGTCCTGCACGCGCACCAGCGCCGCGAGGCCAATCTCGTTCTTGTCGATCTCCCTGTTGTGGTGGCCCGGCCAGTCCGCGCGCAGCACGAAGCCCCAGGGGTATTCCTCGAAGCAGAGCTGGTTGTTGGAGATGACGCGGACGTGGGTCAGCGCGTTGAAGAAGTTCCTGTCACTGGTGACGGGCTTGTTCTCGATGACCAGCCAGGGCAGGTGCATGGCCTGCGGCTTCTCCACCGCGAGCTGCCGGTGGTCCGTGTCGAAGTGCGACAGGATGACCACGGGGTTGCCGGCCATGCAGGGCTGGTAGTTCGTCGGGCGCGTGTACTTGTGGGACTTGTCGTCCCCCAGGCCGAAGTCGAAGTAGGCGAACGGGTGGCCATTCGCGTCGAAGAGGGCGTTGCAGTTGCCCTGACCGATGTCGAACACGCCGACATAGGACACGTGCTGGTTGAGGCTGGTGCTCTGCTGGCCCGTGCTGTCCTCGGGGCGGATGGAATAGATGCGCGCCAGCTCCTTGCCCTGGTCCCCAATCGCCTCCAGCTCCAGCACCCACCAGGTCTGCTCGGGCCCGAACTTCAGCGAGGGGAACTGCCGGTAGCACGACACCTCCAGGGGGCCGTTGTCGACGTCCATGGTGGGACGGGTGGACGAAACCCTGACCCGGAACCAGATGCCTTCCTGGATGTGGAACTTGCTGTTCCCCACGACGACGGTGACGGTGGGGACTCCCGCCTCATGGCGGTAGCCGTCCGCCTGGAACTCCAGCTCCCAGAGGGGCGTCCACCGGTTCTGGCGATGGAAATCCTGTCGCTCCAGCTCCGCGCGCTCGTCGAACCACTCCTCCTCGACGAGGTCCAACCACACCAGGGCGCGCTCCCCTGTGTCATCGGGTTCGTACTTGCTGGCGGTGGCATAGAACCAGCCCTCCGTCTCCTCGGGGCCCTCGTCCTCCTCCATCTCAGGGACGAAGGGGGGCGGTGAAGGGGGGTCGCAGGGGAGGACCACCAGGTCGACGTCCATCGAGGACGACGCCCGCGGAGGGAAGAATGGGTACTCGGGCTCTCCTGTCCGCGCGTATCTGTACCGAGTGCGTTTCTTGTCGTGGATGATGGGGGACTGGGAGTCGTCCCCACTGTCGTCATCACTGTCGTCGTCGCTGTCGTCGCTTTCCGAGCCCGAAGGCGGATCCCAGTTCCCGTGAACGCGCTTCTGTCCACCGTCCAGGGCCTTGGGCCCCTTCAGTCGGGTGGAGGGGCGCCACTCTCCTGGGACGACGGCCTCGGTCTCGGAGTCGCTGTCGTCCGTCAGGTTCGGCTCGTCCTCCAACGGGGGCGGGAAGGTGCCACTCGCGGGGGTCCTCTGCTTGTGGGGCGGCTCTCCATGGGGG